>CAZOIZ010000014.1:0-16468 GCA_964580005.1 uncultured Rhodobacterales bacterium | reverse complement strand
TTAATATTTATTATAAACTATAATATACGTAAAATAGGACTGGAAGAATTTGCTAGATAAAACACTGAAATATGCAGAACTCAAGATAGATGAAAAGAGTATAAAGGTACCCGTTAGCAAAGGTACATTGGGGCCTGATGTCTTAGATATAAGAAGTTTATACAAAGAAACAGGCCTATTCACATACGATCCTGGATTTACATCGACAGCATCATGTGACAGTAATATAACTTTTATAGATGGAGACAAGGGAGAATTACTCTACAGAGGATATCCCATAGAGGAGCTAGCTGAACAATCTAATTTTTTGGAAGTTGCATATCTCTTACTGAGAGGCGAATTACCAACGCAGCCACAATATGACGACTTTTGTAGCAGGGTAACAAGTCACACTATGTTGCATGAACAAATGTTAAATTTTTTTCGCGGTTTTAGAAGAGATGCACATCCCATGGCAATTGTTTGTGGTGTACAGGCGGCCATGTCAGCATTTTATCATGATAGCACAGATATTAACGATCACTGGCAAAGAGAAGTTGCTACAATCAGAATGATAGCGAAACTTCCTACCATTGTGGCATGGGCATATAAATACTCCATTGGACAACCGTTTGCCTACCCCAAGAATAATCTCCAATATGCTCCAAATTTTTTGCAGATGTGCTTCTCTGTTCCGGCTGAGGAGTACGTAAGTGATCCAGTATTAAGTAAAGCGATGGATAGAATATTTATACTTCACGCTGATCACGAACAAAACGCTTCTACCTCTACTGTTAGGCTTGCAGCTTCTTCTGGAGCCAATCCATTCGCTTGTATAGCGGCAGGCATTGCATGCCTTTGGGGACCTGCCCACGGAGGAGCTAATGAGGCTGCACTGAATATGTTAAAAGAAATTGGGGATCCTAACCGAATACCTGAATATATACTAAAGGCAAAAGATAAAAATGACCCATTTCGACTAATGGGATTTGGGCATAGAGTTTATAAAAACTTCGATCCACGATCAAGAGTAATGAAACAGAGTGCAGATGAAGTACTTGAGCTGATGGGAATTAGGGACAATCCAACTCTTCAAGTCGCAAAAGAACTTGAGAAAATTGCTTTAGAAGATGATTATTTTATTGAGAAAAAATTGTATCCAAATGTTGATTTTTATTCTGGGATCATATTAGAGGCTATGAATTTCCCGACCTCAATGTTTACCCCAATTTTCGCTTTGGCTAGAACTGTAGGCTGGCTTGCCCAATGGCAAGAAATGATATCAGATCCAAATATTAAAATTGGTCGTCCTAGACAACTTTTTACCGGTGCAACTCACAGGAGCTATAAGAAAATCTCTGACCGATAGAATTATTCTACTGTAATTTAAAGAAATTTTTAATTGACTTGGCGGCTCTGATCGACGGATCTTTGGAACCATATCCAAGTTCTCTTATAGCCTGTTTAGACGAAACTAGCTGGGATTCCGTGTGTTTCTTTTTAACAAGGATCTTTTCTGCTTCCCTATATAAGTTTTTATAATTGCATTTATAAAAAAGAAACTCTGGGATGTCATTTTTCTTTGTAATCAAGTTTATCAAATTCGCTGAAGAAATAGTTATAAAAAGTCTATAGATAATTTGAGTTAAAAAACCAGTACGATATCCCACTACCATGGGCACGTTTGCCTTAGCCAGTTCTAAAACAACAGTTCCTGAGGTTGCGAGCGCTAGATCTGAGCATGCATAAAGAGATCTTTTACTTTTCTCGAACTCTTCACTAGAAGAAGACTCTGCACTAATGTGCTTTATTTCAATATCCTGTTTTAAAACTAATTCCTCAAATTGCTTTGAAACAACTTTTGGAGTTGGGCATATGAAAATTATATTAGGAAATTTATCAGCTAACAACTTAGCAGTTTCTAAAAAGATTGGAAGCATTCGTTGTAACTCACCTATCCTCGATCCTGGTAATAATGTAACTATTTTTGTTGATTCCCTAATGTTTAAATTTCTTTTAAAAGCAATAACATCTCTTGTTTTAGGCAATACATCCGTAGCGATCGGGTGCCCAACAAAGTCGCACTTTATATCAAACTTTTTCAAAAAATCTTTTTCAAAAGGTAGAATAGACAAAATGTGATCAAAATTCTTTTTTAAAATTTTTATCCTTCCTTGACGCCATGCCCAAACTGAAGGCAAAACATAGTGGACGATTTTTACATTTTTCCACTGTTTTTTAATCATGGTAGCTAGACGCAGGTTGAATTCTGGAGAGTCAATAGTAATTACAAGATCAGGTTTCCATGCAAGATTATAGTTACGAGCTTGTATCAATATTTTAAAAATGGGAACGAAATTTATAAAAATATCCTTTATTCCCATTATTGAAAGTCTAGAAAAGTCAAATAAACTTTTAAAACCTTCACGCTCCATTAAAGGTCCTCCAACTCCTTGAAAGTCTATATGGTTTTGAGAATCTAACTCATCTTTCAACGCGCGAATTAAGCGTGCACCAAGTAAATCGCCAGAATGCTCTCCCGCACTAATAAATATTTTTAACATTAAAAATCTTTATTCAAAAAATTTGTAACAATAAGAAACATTTTATAACTCTTGAGCATATCAATGATTAAGTCTCTATTTTCTAGGATAACCTTGTTGCTTTCAATCAATAACCCAGCCAATTTTGCTTTTTTTGCTAATTTGATTGTATTAGGTCCAACTACAGGAGTATCAATATCTAGAACTTGGTCTGGTTTTGATCCTTTGATTAATATTCCCCCTGACGAAATTTCTGAAGGACCTTTGTTATTGTTTTTTCTATACTTAATAAGATTCTTTATCATTTCGTCGGTTCCAGTAATTGTCTCCATGCCTAAACAATGACCATTTTGAAAGATTAAGGATTGACCAACGTCGAGCTGTGTATACTTTAAAAAGATTTTTATCCCTGCTTCTATTTCTTGAAGTACCATTTCTCCTGCAATAGGAGACCCATATCTTCCAGTTGACAATGTTAGTCCAGGCAAAAGATCTTGGCATTTTACTAATTTAAAATTTTGATCAACAAGCATTTCCTTAACAGCAGAAAAAATTGTTCCATCACCTTTGTTTAGGGTTGGCAGTACTTTCAATAGTATCTTTTGTGAAGCAGGTGTAGCTTTTAAAGCATCTATTTGCGGCCTTTCAATATACCCCATTAACGCTATTTCAAATATTTTTTTTCTTTTCAAAAAAGAAAAAGCTTCATTTATTTCTTCATATTTTACATCAATGAAATCTATATTTTTTATAATTTTTACCTGGCTACATGGCAGGCGTGCTACAACTATCTCATAGCCTAAATGAGATAATTGCTCCATACAATAAATAGCTAAATCACCCTTTCCTAAAATAAGTCCAATTCTTTTTTTTTTTGTCATAAAATTGTTATTTTTTTGGAGCAACAAACGATCTTGTGCTTTCCTTCTTCATAAATTCTAGAACTTTTTGAACTTCATTAATTTCATACATGTTGTCTTTATCAATCGCCTCTATTCGTTCCTGAAAACTCGTGTTTCCTTGCCTTTCAAAAATTTTTGAAAATAATTCAACAAGCTTTTTTATAGTTTCTTTCTCACACCCTCTTCTTTTTAAGCCTAACAAGTTAACACCTGACAACACTGGGCGCATACCTACAATCAAAGAAAAAGGAATTACATCTTTTGAAACCATAGCGTGAGCTCCTATCATTGCGCCCTCCCCTATCCTACAAAACTGGTGGACTCCAACCAATCCACCAATATTTACATTATCTTCAATTGTTACGTGACCCGCTATTGCTGAATTATTTGCAATTACGATATTATTACCTAATTTACAGTCATGACCGACATGGCTTCCTAACATAAAAAGACAATTATCGCCAATACTAGTGTTGCCTCCACCTCCATCAGTGCCGACACTAATGCTTACACATTCCCTAATTAAATTATTTTGACCAATTGTAAGTGTGGTTTTTTCACCAGCGTATTTTAGGTCTTGTGGATCACTACCAACCGAAGCAAAAGGCCAAATTTTTGTACCCTTTCCAATAAATGTTTTCCCGGATATTACTATATGGCTTTCTAAATTCACACTATCATCTAATGTAACATCCGATCCAACACAACAATATGGTCCAATTTTACAGGAACTGCCAATTTTTGCTCCATTTTCAATAAGTGCAGTTGGGTGAATAGCTGGAGATAGTTTAGTCATCAGGGTCTAGCTCTATTTTTTTAACTAAGCAAAAGAGATTGTATAAGCTTAAAGGTCTTTGAAAATAGATTTTGAAGAAATTCATTTTAAATTCTCATCATTGCAGAGAATTCGCATTCGGATACCCTTTGTGAGTCAACGATTACGTCACCCTTAAATTTCCAAAGTTTATTTCTCATTTTTTGAACAGATATAGCTAGTAACATTACATCCCCGGGAACTACTGGCTTTCTAAATTTTGCTTTATCGATCGTAGTTAGTAGAACTAAGGCAGTAGAATCTGAAACATTTAGACTTTTTGCCACTAGAACTGCTGCTGTTTGGGCCATAGACTCTACTTGCAAAACACCTGGGACCACTGGTGAGGATGGAAAATGCCCAGTGAAATAGGGTTCATTTACAGTAACATTTTTTATTCCGGTTGCAGACTGGTTTTTCACTATATCTATGACCTTATCTATTAGTAAAAATGGATATCTGTGGGGAATTAATCCTTTTATTTCGTCGATATTACAGGTATCCGTATTCATGAATCTCTCCCAATTATTTACCTATTATAAATTCTAAATATTTTGGATCATTTTTATAAAGATCATTTAGCTCATATATCACCTGTTCAGTTATATCTATTCTATTATCAAAAAACAGATCAATTTGAGACGAGTCTAAGACTATAAATGCTCCATACTTTAACATTATTGGCTGAATAACCCTACCTGATAACTCAATAAATTTTTTCTTCCAAGATTCTAGAGAACTTCTCAATTGACTATCTTTCAAATCGTAAAGGTTTCTTGTTTTTTGCACTCTTTTATCAAAGTCAACTGCTAAGTCATTGAAGACCTTTTTAGTCACAACTTCTCTTTTTTTTGTTAATTCTAATTCTTCGTCCTCAAATTTTTTAACATTAAGATCAGCTTCTTTTTTTAATTCTATAGCAGCATCTTGGAAAGCAATTAAAACATCGTTACCCAACTTCGATTTCTCAAAAACATTTATACTATTAATGACGAGAACTGAGGTTTTGATATTTTTTTGTTGAGAAAAAATAGGGGAATGGAATACAAGGGTTAGCAAAACTACGCATTCTGTAAGCCCCATAATATTCTTATAAAAAAAAGTCAAAATCTTGTGGCTAAATTTAGGCTGAAATATTCAAGACTATCCGCTTCTAAATACTTTTGTGGTCTTGACCAGTTAAACTGAAGAGGTCCAATTGGAGTCTCCCAATTCATTGCAAATCCTATAGAACTTCTAAAACTTCTCTCTGTTAATGCAACCTTATCTGAAAGCCCCGGTACACTTGAATCCGTTTTTAAACCCCACAGACTGCCAGCCTCGGCAAATACGCTACCATACAAACCTAGCTCTCGAGGCAACCCTAGCGGAAAAGAAGCAGCAAATCTTGCTATCGCATAATTCTCACCCCCTAGCGGTATAGTATGCGATCCTCCAGATAACTCTCTAGGACCTATCCCAGTATATTTAAACCCACGAAATGATCTGCCACCTAGCTGGAATCTATCAACCACCTTCGAATAACCATTTCCCATGGAAAGAATCCCGCCTTCTAATTCAGTAGAAAATATTATGTTGTTTCCATATATGCCTCGGTATATTTTTCCACTTGCTATAGATTTTATAAATTGTTCGTCTCCTCCTAAACCAGCAATTTCGGACCCAAATTTGACCATATAGCCTTTCGTGGGTTTGATAATGGAATCTCTTTTATCAAGCCTTAAAGACAAATCTAGTATTGACCTTGTAGATTTACCAAGATCCTGCTTTAAAACTTCTGAAGTTCCAACTGCCCTGACATCTAAATTTTCGTATTTATAAGTAAAATTTACTCTTGTATCTAAAGAAATATTAAACCCAACTGAAGGTTTTATAGCAAGAATATCTGCTGTATATCCGGTAGAACGTGGTTTCGAGTTGGTGTAATCTATGTCCATTGATACCAAAACATCTCTTCCAAGAAATCCTCGTTCTTTAAAACCTAGACCAACAGAGGAACTATCTTTTGATCCAGAAACACTTATTCGCATACCTTGGCCAGCGCCCCTAAAATTCGATTCACTAAACGAAAACTGGGCAGAAACATCTGTATCAGTAGAATATCCTAAACCCAACGAAAGTGCTCCAGTTGGTGCTTCCTTAACATCTATATCAACAATTGCATTCTGAGGGCTTGAACCTTGCCGTAAATTAACTTTTACTTCCTCAAAGTATCCCAGAGATTTCAATTTTTCTTCAGATCTTTTAAGCATGGAAGGATCAAACGCATCTCCTTCCTCAACTCGAAACTCACGCCTAATCACATTATCCCGAGTGTGAGTATTACCAGTAATTTCTATTTGCTCAACAAACAGCTTTGGGCCTTCTATGACCTTAAATAACAAGCTAATTTCTTTTTCTTTGAAATTCCTGACTTTATCTACCTTTCCTATTAGGAAAGGATACCCATTACTAACAGACACTTTCTTTATATTACCCAAAGTCTCTTGTATTTTTGATAAATTAAAATTATCACCTCTAGAAACAACAACTGCCTTCTCATAAATAGATGAAGAAATACCTTTGACAGTTGATTTAATAGAGACATCACCAAATTTAAACGAGGGTCCTTCATAAATAGAGTAAGTCAAAAAAGCGGACTCACCACTATTTTTAAGTCCGCCGAGTGAAGCTATAACCTTTGCATCAGGAAAACCTTGGTCTTTGTAAAATTTTTCTAAAAGATATTTATCTGCACTTTGACTATCTTCAGAATAATTATCACTCGTAAAGAAAGAAGAGAATAGGCCTGCTCTTTTAGACTTGATAACATCCCTGAGTTGTCTGTCAGAAAAAGCCTTATTACCGGCGAAGTTTATTTGAGAAATTTGTAAAATACTCCCTTCATCAATTTCAAAAACTAAATCGACAAATCCGTTATCTCTTTCAATTATTTTTGGTTCTACTCTTGCAGAATATCTCGACTTAAATCGATAAAAGTCTGAAATCACTCTACTATCTTTCACTACCTGGGCCCTGCTAAAAGGTTGTCTCTCCTTTGATTTAATAAGAGGGAGTAATTCTTTTTCTTCTATTTTCCTATTTCCTTCAAATGCTAATCGACGTATTCTCCTATTTTCTTTTACCTTAATTAAAACAGTCTGTCCTTTGGGAATAACTTGAACATTTTCAAATAGGTTACTGTTATATAAATTTTTTAAAGCTAAGTTTAAATCATTAGATGAGAGAGCTATATTTCGTTTCAACCCAGATATAGATTTAATAGTTTCAACATCTGTATTAGAATTTCCTTCCACTGTAATCTGAGAAAATCTGAACTGAGAGTGCAAGGGCTTTGATAGACATATTGCAAAACAAAGGGAAAAAAGAGTTAAATGGATTAAAGCCTGTCTCACGCATATCTCCTTAAAAGCTAAAAAATAATACTAATCTTGAAATATCGTTAAATGTTGTAAACATTAGCAAAGATAATAGCAAAACTAAACCAAATATCATAGAAAATCTTAAAACTCCTTCTGTTGGTTTTCTTCGAGATATATATTCATATAATAGCATAAGTATATGACCACCGTCTAAAACAGGAATGGGTAATAAATTCACAAATCCAATACCGGTCGAAATTATTGCTACCAAAGACAACAAAGCTAAAAGTCCTGAATTAACCGAGTCAGAAACAGCATGAGCAATTCCGATAGGTCCTGAAAGATGCTTAGGATCTACCTGACCTCTAATTATACCTTTTATGCCCTTAAAAGATGCTGTTATAACGCCCAAAGTAGCTTCTGTCCCAAAAATAAGAGCATTCCAAATGCTTGGTGTTTTTGTGGGTGGATAGAATATTGGTCCACCAGCAACACCTATTCTGTAAATTGACTCATAGTCCCCATTCTGGCTCTCTATAGGACTTAAAACTGGTATAATAAATTTTTGAAGAATTTGTCCATCACGAAAGATCGTAATTTTTAACTTTCTTCCTTTTGATTGCATTATTTTTTCTCTCAAATCATTGAAATTGAGTAGTTTTTTTTCTTCTACGGTTAAAAAAACATCACCTATTTGTAATCCAGCGAGTGATGCAGCAGAAAGAGGTTCTATCGCTTCAACAATAGGTTGCATGAGGTAAGGTAGGTCTATCTCTTTTACTCCGTCACCTCTTTTTATAGTGAATTTTGATGACTCTGCTTTAGTCTTATTTATATGAAAAAAAATTTCCTCAAAGGTCCGTACTTTTTTTCCTTCAACTTCAAGAATTTTGTCATTTATTTTGAGGTCATAATTTGCCTCATAAAATTTATTAATTTTACCAATAACCGGATCATTAACCGAAACCCCTTGTATAAGTAAGATCAAAGAAAAAATTAATACTGAAAAGATAAAGTTAGCTAAGGGCCCTGCTATTACAGTAAAAAACCTACTGAGCACTGGAGCTTCATCAAATTTTGCAGAGCACAAATCATCCGATTTTGCGACAGCTTGACTATTCAATGATGCCGCATTTTCGTCACCAAAAAATTTTACAAACCCTCCTAGGGGAATTATAGCAAATTGCCACTCTGTCCCCTTTTTATCTTTGAAAGAAAATAGTCTAGGACCAAAGCCAATACTAAAAGTAGAAACACCGATTTTATTAATACGCGCAATATAAAAATGCCCAAACTCATGCACAAAAATAACTATACCAAATGCAAACAATATTGATAAAACCTGGAAAATAAAAATGTCTTACTCCTAAAACTTTAATTTTTTTGCAAATACTCTTGTAAGTTCATCTAATTCTAAGATACCTGAGACATTTTGAGGAGCTTTTTCAATTCTATTTATCAATGAACTTTCTTCAAGAGTTATTTCTACTAAGTTAGCCATGTCTAAAAAAGCTATCTCTCCTGAAATAAATCTATCCAATGCAATTTCCTTTGCAGCATTAAATATAACTCCTAAATCTAAATTTCTTCCAACTTTCTCCACAATATCTAAAGCAGGAAATTTCTTTTTATCAGGCTTATAAAATTCAAGCGCATTTATTTTTGTAAAATCAATATTTTTCAGACCAAGGTACAATCTTTTTGGGTAATTAAGTGCGTAACCAATTGGACCTTTCATATCAGGCAAAGACATTTGTGCCAAAGTACTTCCATCTTTAAAATTTACCATTGAATGAATTATTGACTGGGGATGAATTATTACTTCTACTTTAGAAAAACTTAATCCAAATAAATGCATCGCTTCAATTAATTCTAGTGCTTTATTAAACATAGAAGCGCTGTCGATAGTTATTCTTGTTCCCATACTCCAGTTTGGGTGTCTTAACGCTTGCTTAAGTGTTGCAGACTTCATTTTTTTTAAACTCCAATCTCTAAATGGGCCACCGCTTGCTGTGAGAGTTATACTTTTCAAATCTTTTCTACGTTCTCCTTCTAAGCACTGGAAAATTGCACTATGTTCGCTATCAACTGGTATTAGCTTAGTATTATTAATTTTACATAGAGCTAACAATACATTTCCAGCACAAACAAGGGTCTCTTTATTTGCCAGAGCTAAAACCTTTGAGTGTTCAGCGCATCTAAGGGAAACTTCTACTCCAGCAAACCCTATAATCGCTGACATAGACCAATCGACATTTATGCTAGCGAGATCCAAAAGGGAATGTTTTCCAAAGCTAACAATAATATTTGTATCTGAAAGCGCATTTTTTAGTTTTAAATAATGTCTCTTATTACCAATATTTGCATATTGAGGTTTAAACTCCAGGCAATCAGTTATTAGTTGATCAACATTATCATTTGCAGAGAAAGCAACAAAATCGTACGACACTTTATGTTGTCGTAAAACGTTTAAAGTACTTTGACCAATGGATCCAGTTGTTCCAAATATGTTAATTTTTCTTTTGCTCATACTTTCAGATAAACATCAATTATTTTAATAAAAAAACTTGTGCATATTAATCCATCAAATCTATCTAGCAGTCCACCATGCCCAGGTATTATATTGCCAGTATCCTTTACCCCTAAATTTCGTTTGACGTAACTTTCTACAAAGTCACCCACTTGTGATGACAATGCAATGCCAAAAAAAACAAAAACAAAGAAATCTGATCCAAATAAATTATATGACTGAAGCGCATAATAAAAAGTAATTACCATCATCCAGCCAACGAATATTCCGGCCCAAGTTTTACTGGGGCTAATTTTTTCAAAAACTTTTGGCCCTCCAATTATACGACCTCCAAAATAACCTCCTATATCAGCAAATGCGACTGATAAAACCAAAATAACGAAAAAACTTATACCACCGACTTCTGTCGGTGATACAAGTAAACTTAGCAAAAGGGATATTGATAAGTTCACATATATGATAAAAAAGCTTAGTCCTTTTGAATTGGATAAATATAAGATTAAAAGAAACAAACAAAGGTTTAAAACAAATGTAATTGATAAATTAGTTTGTGAGAAATAAAGAGGACAGAGACAAATAGTGATTAAAAATAAGTTTAAAAAAAGTTGCTCTTTCTTGAAACTAAAAAGTTTAAATAGCTCTCTCAAAAACAAAATATTTAAAACATATAGAGAGGGAATAATTAAGAATGGAGCAATAACCGCGAATAAAAAGAGTACTGATAACAATATCAGAGCTGATAGAGATCGTAATTTCAGATCTTCAAACACAAACCACACGGCCAATGCATAAAATTATGAACTTATAGTTCAAAACGTTACAATTTCTGTTTGTTTTTCCTTTTGTAAGCCATCAACAGATAGGATCATTTTATCCGTCATATCTTGAATTTCGTCACTCCAAAGCTGCGCTTCATCCTCAGACATTCCTTTGCTACGAAGTTTTTTAATTTTATCCATACCATCTTTTCTAACATTTCTAATAGCTATTTTTGCATTTTCGGCATAAGTCGCTGCAAGTTTTGCTAGGTCCTTCCTTCTTTCTTCATTTAATTCAGGGATTACTAATCTAATAAAGTTTCCCTCAGTTTGAGGCGTTAGCCCCAGACCAGAATTAATAAGTGCCTTTTCCACCATATTTACATTATTGACATCCCAAACATTAACAGACAAAACTCTTGACTCAGGAACGGTTATAGTAGCGCATTGATTTAATGGAAGCTTTGACCCATAGACTTCTACTACAACTGGATCAAGCATTGAAGAAGATGCTCTTCCAGTTCGAAGAGACAAAAAATCGTTTTTCAAAGAAACAAGAGCTCCAGACATTCTCTTCTCGATATCACTAATGTTTACATCAAATTCATTCATTAAGTTAACTTACCAATGAAAACTTTCCTCTACCGTCAACAATACTCAAAAAGTCGTCGGTTTCAAATAAAGAAAAAACAATTATAGGAATACTATTGTCTCTCGCTAACGCAATTGCGCTTGCATCCATTACTTTAAAATTCTCACGTAATGCAATATCATACGTGATTTCCTTAAGATACTTTGCTTCGGGATTTAAAATTGGGTCTTCATCATAAATACCATCAACTTTTGTCGCTTTAAATATCGCTTGGCATTTCATTTCTATTGCTCTTAGAGTCGCTGCTGTATCAGTTGTAAAATATGGGTTTCCTGTGCCAGCAGCAAATATGCAAACCCTATTTTTTTCTAAATGCCTTACCGCCCGTCTTCGAATATATGGCTCGCAAATTTGATCCATAGGTATAGCTGAGATGACTCTTGTATGAACATTTAATTTTTCTAGCTCAGATTGCATAGCGAGTGAATTCATCACAGTAGCCAACATTCCCATATAGTCTGCTGTTGTTCTTTCCATGCCCTGTGCACTGCCTTGTAGTCCACGAAAAATATTTCCTCCCCCTATGACTAAGCAAACCTCAATGCCCTTGTCATGAACTTTTTTAATTTGAGAAGCTATTCTATTAACTGTAGGTGGGTGAAGTCCAACTCTAAGCTCTCCCATTAGAGCTTCACCAGATATTTTAAGCAATATGCGCTTATATGGACTTTTTATTGTCAAATTTACTTAGCCTAACTAACTATATCTTTAACTTCTGCGGCAAAGTCACTCTCTTTCTTATCAATACCCTCACCAACCTTAAATCTTACAAAATTGATTAATGTTTGGTTATTATTCTCTAAAAGTTTTCTTATTGAAACATCAGGATCCATTACAAATTTTTGGTTAAGCAAAGTGTTTTCTTCAAAGAATTTTTTTAGCTTTCCTGAAAGAATCTTCTCTGCAATATCGGCAGGCTTCCCCTCTGAAACAAGTTGCTCTGTAATAATCTTCTTCTCTCTATCAACTACATCTTTATCAAGGTCTTTCTCTGACATCGCTAGTGGTGATGTTGCTGCAATATGCATCGCTAACTTTTTTCCGAAGTCCTCATCATTATTCCCTTCTAAAGAAACTAATACACCTATTTTCCCACAATCTTTTGAAACCGAATTGTGAACGTAGGCATAGATATTGGGACCTTTAATACTCCTTATTCGTCTTAAACTTATATTTTCCCCAATTGTGGCGATCTTATTATTTATAACTTCTTGAAAACTTTTTCCAGAAACGTCTTTATTCAAAAGTTCATCTTTATCCGTTACTCCAAACCCTTTATCTAAAATTAAGTCTACTAGTTGAATAAACTCCTTATTTGTTGCAACAAAATCTGTTTCCGAATTTAGCTCAATGATCATACCTTCATCATTATGCACTGTGACCCCAACCAAACCTTCTGCAGCAACACGAGAAGCCTTCTTTTCTGCCTTTAGCAGCCCCTTTGTTCTGAGCCAATCCTGGGCAGCTTCCAAATCACCATCTGTTTCGAGGAGAGCTTTTTTTGCATCCATCATACCCGCTCCAGACTTTTCCCTTAGTTCTTTTACTAATAAAGCTGATATCAATTTATTCTCCCTAATTTATTGCTACCATTTAATTTTTTATTTTTTCTTATGATGTTTTCTTATTCGAAACATCATCCTTTTTGACCATATCTTTGTCTTTAGCTAAAACACTCTTATCTGTTTTATTTTCAATGCCCTCATCACTATTATCATCTGTTTTCGTATCACTAGCATTTTGGTTAAGATTATCTGCATCTTTTTTATCTTTGGCGTCGGTGTCGTCCCCAATTGCTTTCTCCAAGCGATTTTCTTCAGGCAACTTGTCTGGGGAAGGTATTTCAGCTTCACCTAAGTCTATACCAGCAGATCCTAGTTGCGACTCCATTCCATCTAAAATTGTTTTGCTTACTAAATCGCAGTACAAAGATATTGCTCTTGAAGCATCATCATTACCTGGGATAGGAAAATCAACTCCATCAGTGGACGAGTTGGAATCTAGTATAGCTACAACCGGTATACCAATTTTTTTTGCTTCTTTTATTGCTATAGCTTCTTTATTTGTATCTATAACGAAAAGCATATCTGGTATGTTTTTCATATCCTTTATACCGCCAAGCGACAGGTTCAACTTTTGATGTTCTTTTTCTATATTAAGCCTCTCCTTTTTTGTGAAAAGGGCTAGCTGGCTTTCGTCAAAAGCCTCAAGATCCTTTAACCTTAAAATGGAGTTGGATACGGTATTCCAATTTGTTAATGTACCCCCAAGCCACCTATAGTTAATGTAATACTGAGCACACTTTGATGCAGCTTCTGCTATGGATTGTTGAGCTTGCCGCTTTGTTCCAACAAATAAAACACTGCCGCCCTTGGCGACCAACTTGTGTATTTCACTTAAAGCGGTATCTAACATGGTTAGCGTTTGAGTAAGATCTAAAATATGAATTCCATTTCTAGAACCATATATATACTCATCCATTAATGGGTTCCACCTATGAGTTTGATGCCCAAAATGCACTCCAGCCTCTAACAGCTGCCTTATATTGTAGCTTGGTAAATTCATTCTATTTCCTTTTTCGGTTTAGCCTTAACGCACATTCCACTTTGGACCGAAACTTATTCGTGCGTTTGCGATTTTAGTTAGGTTTTTAAGGCATGATAAAACTAATATCAAGAATTTATTTATTTATTTTAAACGTATATTTTCTAAAATAAAGAGATGGTGGAATCTAAAAAAAGAATTTACATATTCGGATGTATTATGTGGGATATCATAGGAAAGCCTTTTGAGGCAATGAGCAAAGGGAAGGATAGCACTGGTTCTATAAATGAGCGGCTTGGAGGTGTAGCTTTCAACGTTGCTCTAGGCCTCTCAAAAATCTTAAACGAAAAAAGTTATGAGTTAAATTTGGTAGCAGCAATCGGTAAAAATGAAAAAACTGATATAATATTAACGGCTCTTAAACAAAACAATATCAATACAAAATATTTGATAATTAAGGGCAATCGAAATGACCAGTATTTGTCCATAGAAACAAAAACTGGAGAAATATTTGGATCCATTAATTCCTCAAATACTTTTTTAACAAACCAAAGTGAAATAGAAAATAAACTGTCTCACATATGTACAGAGCACAAAAAGAGCAATAATAATGCAATTTTTATTTTTGATGGTAATTGCTCTAGGGAGTTTTTAAGCTTAGTAAAAAAGCAGGCATGTGACGATATATTCACTAAATATTTTATACCTGCAAATTACTCAAAGCTAACTGATTTTAAAGATGATGCTTTATTTTTTAAGGGCTTTAATCTTCTAATTAATCTTAAGGAGGCCAATATATTGGTCCATACTAAAAACTTGAAAAATTCGGAGGAAGCGTCAAAAGCGATTTTTGAAAAAATAAAAACTAAAAAATGTTTAACGATTGTCACTGACGGTCCAAACATTGCATATGGTATCTCAAATGAAGAAGTAGCAGAAGTACGGCCAAAAATAATAAAGAGCAAAGTATCAAGATTAGGAGCGGGTGATATGTTCTTTGCTTACTTTCTCTCGTACAAGGAATTAAACCCATCTGCGAGCCTAACAAAGAGCTTAAATATTGCAAATAAAAGAACACATATATACTTAAACGCTAATGATCAAAAGATTTATAAATAATAATAAACATATAATTCAATGCTCAAGAGAAGTTTTAGAAGCAATTCATAAAAAACTTCCATTGGTAGCGTTAGAAAGTTCCATAGTTTCGCATGGAATGCCATACCCCCAATCATTCGAATTGGTTAAAGAGATTGAAAAGATCATAAAAGATGAGGGAGCTCAACCGGCTACTTTAGCTGTGCTAGATGGTAAAATTCAGATTGGTCTAGATCCAGAAGTTTTAGACGCGTTTGCTAAGATGAGAAGTGTAGAAAAAGTTTCAAGTAGCAACCTCGATAGCACCATATTTTCGAAGAAACCTGGTGGAACAACAGTATCAGGTTCATTACGAATATGTAAGTTAGCTTCAATTCCTGTATTTGTAACTGGTGGAATAGGTGGAGTCCATAGAGACGTCTCTGAAAGCATGGATGTATCTGCTGACCTCCAAGCTATTAAAGAATCTGAAATAATTACAGTTTGTGCAGGTCCAAAAAGTATCCTAGACATATCAAAAACTTACGAGTTCCTAGAAACACTATCAATTCCTTTATTTTCTTACCGACAAAAAAACTTACCTGCTTTTTGGTACCGCGACACCGGTTTGCAATCCACTCTCCGAATAGAGAGCCCAGAGGCAATTGCAAAAATTTTTTCAATTGCAAGGAGTATAGACTCCTCGAAAGGGTTGTTGCTTTGTAACCCAATACAAAAAAAGTATTCTCTGGACGAATTGTACTTAGAGCCGTTAATATTACAGGGAATTAATGAATTAAAAAAGGCTAATATAACCGGCAAAAAACTTACTCCAAGTTTATTAAGCTATTTGGTTAAGAAGACAAACGGGAAAACACTTCTTTCAAATATTGAACTTGTAAAAAATAATGCTTTACTTGGTGCCAAAGTTGCTAAAGCCCTAAATATTGCTTAGATTTTTACGGAGCATTGAAATGGGAAGACTTTTTCAAAAATTACGACGAGATTTTCTTACAGGTTTAGTAGTTTTAATACCAATCGTTCTAACAGTTTATTTGGTTTGGAGTGTTATTAGCTTTATTGATAAGGTGGTTATTCCGATCATACCTCCAAAATATAATCCCTTAGAAGTTTTTGAAATTTATATCCCTGGACTTGGTGTCTTTTTATTCTTGATCGTCACTACTCTTATTGGCTCTTTAGCATCAGGCTTTTTAGGTAGACAGATGATTTCGTTAAGTGAAAAAATCCTGTCACGAACGCCAGTAATCAGCACTGTGTATAACTCAATTAAACAAATTATCCAA
>CAZOIZ010000013.1:0-17949 GCA_964580005.1 uncultured Rhodobacterales bacterium | reverse complement strand
TTCAAAAAAATGTGGATAACGATCCACGTGGACTTGATTATTTAGAAGTAACACTAGGGGCGGACGGTGCGGGAGTGAAGGTTCGTCAGTTACTCAATAGTAAACTCGCAGCTGAAGGTCGCTCTTTAGGTTAGCACCCAAGGAACAGCATTGTGCCAACTTCTAGTTGCGGCTTTAATTGCTGATAATCAAGGCTAAGCAAAAATTAAGTTAGCTAATTGGCTATTCTTTACAATTACAAGCCACGCGGCAAAGCTTTTTCTTGGTCATAAAATGGTAGGTCGACGATCTTACAAGCTACATCACCAAATTGACGTGATCTTAATGTAAGTATTTTGCCGGACCAATCACTGGGCTTGTCAAATCGGACATATCCTATACCACAATCCAAATAGGGGGAGAACGCGCCAGTGGTGACTTTTCCAACCGATATACTGTCACAGACAATCAGATCACTACCATGAGGAATAGCATCACAACAACGTAAGCCAAATAACCGAGTTCCTGGAGTGGCAATTCTCAATGCATCATGGCCTATGAAACCTTTTTTATCAAAATCAACAAATTTTCCCAAACCTGCTTCAAAGGGCGTCATGGAATTGTCAAAATCACTGCCGCTATCCAAAATACCAGCCTCAATCCTGCGAATGTTCATGGCCTGCATCGAACTAAAAACCATTCCAAAAGGCTCACCCTTTCGCATCAAGTGTTTCCACAGACGAGAGCAATCTGTCTGCTCTCCAAGAGTATAAATTTCATACCCTAATTCACCAGTCCAACCAGTGCGAGAAACATAGACTTGCTGACCATCAACATTGAAAAAGCCAGAATGAAAGTATCTGAAATTTTGAGTGAGAGCGCCTTTAGTCGCATCATGCATGATCTGAAAAGACTTGGGCCCCTGCAACTGCAACACTCGAGATTTAGGATCACTTACGCTTACGTCAAAGCTATTGCAATTGGCCAAGAGCCAAGTATCTAAATCACCATCTGGATGTACAAACCAAAAGCGGTTCTCAGCTAATCGGAATAGGATCCCATCCATAAAAATACCACCTTTATGGGTACATATTAATGCATAACGCCCACGACCTACGTCCATATCTTTGATCTTTCTAGCGACCAAGTACTCTAAAAATGCAACAGCACCAGGGCCAGCAATTTCAACAGGACGCTCAGGCACATCAAAAAGCGCTGCATGCTGTCTAAGTGACCAATAGCTGGAGGTCACATTCTCTCCGTTGTGATGGGCATAAAAACGCCCAGCTGCCAGGCGTAATACCGTATTTTCATTTGCGTAGCAGTTATGAAATGGCGATAGTTCTTTGCTGCCGACATAAGTTGCAAAAATATTGGCAGGATTAAGAGCGGGATGGTCATTCATGAGCGGATAGCTTTTCTGCTCCACCATAAAATGCACAAATTTTATTGCCATCTAAATCGCGAATATAAGCGTAGCTGACATCACTGCCTTCTTCACGGGGGCCAGGGGCACCCTCATCAGCACCTCCGCTCGAGAGCCCAAGTCTATGAAACTGCTTGAGCGCGAGCATTGTTGGGGCTGAAAGCGCAATCATTGTTCCATTTCCATGTGTTGCCAATTTTTGATCGAAGGGAATGGTAACGTAGAATTCAACAGCGTGTTTTGACCCATTTGGAGCGTAAGCCGTATAAGTTGCAGTGCGTTCAGCTTGCAAAAGTCCAAGTGGGACTAAAATAGTATCATAAAATTTTGTTGCCTTAGTCAGGTCATTTGTGCCAACCATCACGTACCCAATCATTAAGTTGTTCCTTGTCCGATTATGTATCCATCATGGTTGCATATTTTCTAACTCGGTGCCCTGCCATATATTTGCATCAATCCTTGGCAAAGGGTCACGTCCTAAGATTTCATCACTCAGTTTTTCAGCCATCATTATTGTAGGGGCATTTGTATTCCCATTGGTAACAACGGGCATTATGGACGCATCCACGATCCGCAAACCAGACAAACCGTGGACCCGACCGCCAGCATCAACGACTGCCCCCTTGTCTGTTGCCGCCCCCATACGAGCCGTGCATGAAAGATGCCACTGTGTTGTCGTATTTGATCTCAAGACCTGATCAAGATCCTCATCGGACTTCACATCACAACCTGGAAAAATCTCGTCACCCTTGAGGTCAAAAAAAGCGGGTTGGTCTACAATATTCCGAACCAAGCGGATGCCTTTGCGCATTCTGTTTCGGTCGCGATCATCTTTAAGATAATTTACCAAAATATGGGGAGGATCGTTCGGATTGGAGGATCGCAACGTGATGCTGCCTCGGCTATGAGCACGCATTAACCCTACATGTATTTGAAAGGCATGCTCTTGTAGTGGAGTCCAGGTTGAGTCATCGACTGCGATTGGAGATATTATAATCTGAAGGTCAGGGTAATCCACATCTTTGCCTGATCTAATACAGCCCAGACCTTCAAATAAATTTGATGTTACAATACCACGACGTGTCAATATCCATTGAATTCCTGCCCCAAGTTTGGCCAGCCTCTTTGTTTTCGGCCAAAATGAAACAGGTTGTTTGCATTTATACTTCAAAACAAAATCAGGATGGTCATTCAAGTTTTGACCTACGCCTGGCAAATCATGAAGAACATCAATTCCCATATCCTGAAGATGTGCGGCGGGACCAATACCAGATAACATTAATATATGAGGTGATCCAACCGCACCGGCACTTAGAATAATTTCTTTTCTAGCCTGAACGCTCTTTAAGGCTCCACTTCCATTTGTATAGGTCACCGCCACCGCTTTGGTTCCGTCAAAAATAATTTTTTGAACAGATGACTGCGTTTGAATTTTCAGGTTTGATCGCTTTCGAGCTGGATCAAGGTAGGCACGTGCAGTACTCCAGCGTTCACCATTATAAACGGTCCGATCCGAGACACCGAACCCTTCCTGACAATAGCCACTAACATCATTTGTTATTGGATATCCAGCTTCCTGACCAGCCTTTATAAAAGCTAACGTGATTGGATCCTGAGGATCCGCGCGGTAAACGTGCAGAGGGCCATCCACGCCACGAAAATCATCTTCCCCACCACCGTAGGTTTCCATACGTTTGAAATAGGGCAAAACATCTGCATATCCCCAACCTGGGCATCCAGCCTGTTGCCAACCTTCGTAGTCTAACGCATGCCCACGGATAAAGACCAAACCGTTAATGGATGAAGATCCGCCTATAGTTTTACCGCGATCATGTTGGATCACACGATCATTCAGTTCAGGCTCGGGCTCTCCTTTAAACGCCCAGTTGTGCTTTGTACTTGTCAAGTTCGATAAAACGGCTGCTGGCATTTTAAGTGAAAGCGCTCCATTTTCCGGTCCCGCTTCAAGCAATAGAATCCGGTTACTTTTATCGCTGCTTAAATGGTGAGCCAAAACACAGCCTGCTGAACCTGCGCCTATAATAATGTAGTCGAATTCCATTTTTGGCCTTTTCCAAAAAAATTTTCACTAATTCAATGCATTTTAATTTGGTCATTACCCGCATGGATAATTAATGTTTACCATTTTACATATATACTTACTATTTGACAATATACTGACCAATGGTTAGTTGTAAAACAACAGAAAAGTTGTGTAAATTAATTCTGATTTGGAAAACAAAACATCACAACACTTCTGAAATTTA
This sequence comes from uncultured Rhodobacterales bacterium, assembly GCA_964580005.1. Taxonomy (GTDB): domain Bacteria; phylum Pseudomonadota; class Alphaproteobacteria; order Rhodobacterales; family Rhodobacteraceae; genus CACIJG01. The sequence goes on along the minus strand of CAZOIZ010000013.1, from coordinate 14,277 downwards.
ATTGCGGAAATTTAATGCCAGGGCGGCCACTGCGATGCTACATGTTTCCACTTCGGTTGAACTCAAAGCTAAACTCGCATGTCTCTATGCTGGAGCAGTGTGGGGACTATTTTGGATCCCTCTCAGAGCCCTCGAAGATGCTGGTATTAACGGGCTGTGGATTACTGTCGTCTATTTTCTAATACCAACGATATGCCTTATTCCAATAGTCTTATCGCGATGGCAGCATGTCGAGCAAGGAGGGATTTCATTACAGCTTACCACGATGTTGTCAGGTGGAGCACTATTACTATATTCAACTTCAATCGTATACACCGATGTCGTGCGTGCAATGTTGTTATTTTATCTTACGCCAATATGGGCGACGATATTGGCCCGAATATTTTTAGGCGATTTAATTACCCCAAGTCGTATAATTGCAATGTTGATGGCCATACTTGGGATGTTGACCATTTTTGGTCTAGGCGCGCGCTTCCCTATCCCCCAAAATATAGGAGATTGGCTTGGCATTGGATCTGGCTTCCTTTGGGCTGTTGCAATGGTACGCATCCGAATGTCTGAAAGCCACTCTGCCATTGAACTGACTGCCGGATTTTTTCAATGGTCTCTGATTTTTTCAGCAGGTGCAGCCTTCTTGCTAGCACCAAGTCAAATACCAAAAATTGAACAGGTTTTACCAGCGCTGCCGTTGTTGCTTATTTTTATGGCTCTTCTCGTTTTGCCCGGAACCTACGCATCACTTTGGGGGCCAAAGTATCTTAGTCCAGGTGTAGTGGGGCTTTTGTTTATGACTGAAATTATCGTTGGGGCTATTTCAGTAGCTCTTTTGGCAGGTGAACCTTTTGGCATCCGCGAACTTATGGGGGTTTTACTTATTGCCGGAGCAAGCATGTTAGAACCACTCTTAGCATTAAGAGGCAGTGATACAAATTCAGCCTGAATTTTGAATATTATATATTTAGACTGTAAGAAATTTTTCTTTAAATATTTTCGATCCTAAAGCAATATCTGCAACGGTTTCGATCTTCTTGCGCGCCTCTTTATGCCTCGCAGCGCTAACTTCATCATATGGCAGCATCTTCGATATAGTAAATTCCATTTCAGATATTGCAGTGCTCGTATCAATGATTTGAGGTAGAAGGCCAGCACGTACCCAGATGCCATCAATTTGAACTCCGATATGACGTGCCACCTCCTGTACCTCATCTTCTGGCAGAAAATGTTTCAACTCATGAATGAGGTTACTTTTGATGCGTTCATTATTTATGAGCTGAACGCGTTGGCACCCTTTATTATGAGGCACTTCAGAGATTAAAGATACCCAAGCTTGGCACACTGGTCGATTAAATATGCTATCACAAAAGTTGGCAAATATAATTGCCCAAAGTCTCTCATAAGGAGTTTTTGCGTAACGATAAAGCTCAACGACAGATCCACTTAACAACATATTCGATCTACGGAAAACCGCCTCGAGCAACGCGCCTTTATCTTTGAAATGGTGAAGTACAACACCTTTAGAAACACCTGCTATACTTCCTACCTTTTCCAGTGTGGTCTTCCGTAAGCCATATCTAATAACCGCCTCAAAGGCTGCTCTAGAAAGTTCACCGCGTCTGATCTCTCGGATCGTGTTTGTGCGCATTCAGGCAACTCCAGTAGTATCGTTCTGTTTTACTTCGATATTATTAGTAATAACCGATAGAAACAACCATTGACACAAATATTTGTCTAATGGTAAGTTTTATGTACAGTTAGAAAGATAAATGAGCGAAGCTCAAAGTGAATCACCGTACATTTTTTAGGGAGGAAAAAATGTTAAAAATTTCAAAGCTATTCAGCATTGCTGCAACAGCCTTTATAGTATCTGGTCAAGCACTTTTCGCGGGTAATATCCCTGAAAGCGATGATCCAATTAAAGTAACAATTCAAGATTGGACAGGTCAGCACTTTTCAACACACGTAGCAGCAGGCCTACTAAAGGAAATGGGTTATAATGTAGAGATAGTTGTTTCTGATGCTATCACGCAGCATCCCGCCATTGCCTCCGGCAATATAAATCTGTCTACCGAAGTTTGGACAAATAATGTTGGCGACTTGTATGATGGTTTGGTGGAAAAAGGAGACATTGTCGTAGTTGGAGAATTGGGGCTGTCACCTAAAGAGGGTTGGATTTACCCACCATACATGGATGAAAGATGCCCAGGGTTACCAGATTATAAGGCACTTTATGAATGTGCTCAAGCGTTTGGCTCAGCTGAAACTTTCCCAAAAGGCCGATTAATAACATATCCTGCTAGTTGGGGAACTCGTTCTAGAGATATAATCGCAAGTATAGAGATGCCATTTGAACCAATTCCAGGCGGTAGTGAAGGGGCTATGGTGGCAGAATTGAAGTCAGCGTTAGCTGCGGAGGAACCTGTCATTATGATGTTTTGGCAACCTCATTGGCTGTTCGCAGCATATGATTTTAATTGGGTTGAGTGGAACCCAATCGAAGGTAAGTGCGTCGAAGAATCTCAAGAAAAAGAAACTGCATGTGGCTTCGAACAAGCTAAAGTCCAAAAAATAGTTTCGAAAGGATTTGAAGATAAGTGGCCTGCTGCCTTCAAAATGTTTAAAGCTATGCAGCTGACGAATGCAGATGAAAACGCTGCCATCTTGGAAGTTGACGAAAAAGGTAGAAAAGTGGAAGAAGTTGCCGCTGAGTGGATCTCAGAAAATAAAAATATTTGGCAAAATTGGATGAATTAATTCTCTTTTTCTGTCAACAAATAATCTGAGGGACCTGCGTGTCCCTCAGATTATTTTAATTTGTGATGTATAGATGAAGAATATTCAAAGCGTATCAAAAAAAGTAAAAATGTCGTGCCAGAACGTTTGGAAAGTTTATGGCGACAACCCCGATCATTTTTTTTCAAATGACTCTCACACGGAAAAAGACCCTTCAGCTTTAAGTAAAGAGCTATCAGATCATGGTCACATAGTGGCAAATGCAGATGTGAGCTTCGACGTTCATATTGGCGAAATTTTTGTAATAATGGGATTATCGGGTTCTGGCAAATCTACTATTGTCCGCTGCCTCTCACGTTTAATCAAACCAACCGCCGGTCAAATTTTTCTGGATGAAGAGAACCTATTAGAAAAAAGTGAGAAGGAATTAATTGATATAAGGAGACATAAAATGGGCATGGTCTTTCAAAATTTTGGACTTTTGCCACATTTAAATGTTATTGAAAACATTGCATTTCCTTTAAAGTTGCAAGGTTTAAAAGAAAAAGAACGAATTAAGAAGGCAGAAAGAGTAATTGATTTAGTAGGCTTAGCCGGTAGAGAAAATAATTTCATTAAAGAATTATCAGGTGGTCAGCAACAGAGGGTTGGAATAGCCAGATCACTCGCCGTCGAACCTGATGTCTGGTTTTTGGATGAACCCTTTTCCGCATTGGATCCTTTGATCAGGAAGCAAATGCAAGATGAGTTTTTACGGATACAGTCAATTCAAAAAAAGTCTGTAGTGTTTATAACTCATGACTTTCAAGAGGCATTAAGGATTGCTGATAGAATAGCCCTAATGAGAGATGGGCAAATAGTACAAATTGGAAAACCGGTAGATCTTATTTTAAGCCCAAAAGACAATTATGTCAGAGAATTTACCAAAGATATTCCATGGGAAAGCGTTTTGCAGGCTTCTGATATTATAGACAAGGGTAAAAAGATCTCAGAAACAGCTGAACAAGTACCACTTGATATGCCTGTGGCTAAGATGCTCCATTTACTTTCAAAAAAATCAACTGGTGTTGTGGTTATTGACCGTAGTGGGAAAAAGATTGGTATGGCGACTGCGCAGAGTTTTGTTGCTGCTTTAGCAACGGCAGAAAATTAAATAGAAAAGAAAATCTTATGAGATCTGCAATCCTTAAAAATAAAACCTTGAGTTGGATCGGGATAATTCTAATAACTGTAATTTTTTTAATTTTTAAGGAAGAATGGAGTTGGTCAACGAAGTATCCGAAAGAGTTGATTATACCATTTTCGGATTGGATAAATTTTTTGATGGAAAAATTTGTTAGTAAATTTGGCTGGTTTTTCTTAAATATTTCTTGGGTTTTGAGTTTACCTATAAACGCTGCGCAATGGCTCTTACACAGTTTGCCCTGGATAGTAGTAATTTTTTTAGTCACTCTCACAGCTTATTTGTCTGCAGGTATTAGATTAGCCTTGTTTACACTATGCGCTACTTTTTACATGGTTCTAATAGGGTATTGGGAAGAAAGTATGAATACCCTTTCACTAGTAATTATATCTGTTCCATTGGCAGTATTCATTGGCTTTGGACTGGGAGTTTGGGGATATTTTTCAAAACGGGCAGAAAAAATTATTATGCCAATCCTTGATATATTCCAAACCGTTCCGACCTTTGCATATCTTCTGCCAATTCTGCTTTTATTTGGCTTTGGAACGGTGGTTGGTCTGATTGCTAGTATATTATATTCATTTCCTCCTATGGTACGAAATACAATACTAGGGCTAAAAAGAGTTCCTGATAATATTATTGAGTCTGCGATTATGTCTGGTGCAGATCCCAAACAACTTTTTTGGCAAGCAATGCTGCCTTCATGTAAAAAACAAATCCTTCTAGGAATTAATCAATCAACAATGGCAGCCCTCAGCATGGTGATTATTGCTGCAATTATTGGGGGAACAGCCGATATTGGTTGGGAAGTTTTGTACTACATAAGAAAAGCTGAGGTTGGACAGAGTTTAGTTGTAGGAGTGGTTATCGCTTTAATGGCTATAATTATCGATAGAATAACCTCCGGTTTCGCCCAGAAGTCTGATCAAGAAAAAAAGGATCTTAGACCTCCAAAAAATATCAAGATTAGTTATTTAAGTTTTGCACTAGCTGGGAGTGCAATCCTATTTATAATTGCAAGGCTTTTTGAGGCCCTGGATGATTGGCCATATGATTTGAGTATATGGTTAGCGAGCCATATCAACGATTTATTTGATACTTTTGTCGAAACGTTTAGGGCTGAAATTAAGCAAATAAAAAATTATACATTATTTTTTATTATGTTACCGACCAAAATTGGGCTCCAGCAAGCCGTTAGCCCATTTACTTGGGGTTTTCAGCTAGAAATGGTTCACAAAATATTTTACTTTGGCTCTCTTTTAATGCTGTCCCTTTGGCTGTTGAAAAATAAAAAAAATGATTTTTTTGTATTCACACTTTTGATCATGATCTTCATGTACTTTGGGTTAACACAGATGCCCTGGCCACCACTTCTCATAATATATAGCTTTTTTGCTTGGCAAATAGGCGGGCACAAACTCGCGCTAGGCACATTTTTTGGACTTAGTTTTATCGTTGTTGTTGGAATGTGGCCTGAAGCTATGATTTCAGTTTATCTATGTGGGATTGCTGTCGTATTTTGTTTTATCACAGGCACATCTTTAGGCGTTTGGGCAGCACATAGCTCTGTTGTTTCAGCTATCGTCAGGCCCATAAACGATACTTTGCAAACTATTCCGCTATTTGTGATTTTAATTCCATTTGTGATGCTGTTTAAGATTGGTGATTTTACAGCGCTTTTAGCAATTATAATTTATGCCATAGTACCTTCTGTGCGTTATGCCGAACATGGCATTAGAAATTTACCTAGTGAGGTTATCGAGGCTTCTAAAATGATGGGCTCGACGAGAATGCAATTACTTTTTCTTGTAAAAATACCACTCGCAATGCCAGTTATCATGTTGGGATTAAACCAAACAATTATGTACGGGATTGCGATGTTAGTTATCGCAGCATTGATAGGTACAAATGGGCTGGAACAGATTGTATTTATAGGTTTAACAGATGGTAACATGGGCAAGGGCTTAATTGCCGGAATTTCTATGGCAATCATTGCTATGATTGTTGACCGAATTACTAAAACAATAAGCGAGAAAAGAAGCGAAGCATTAGGCCTGACAATAAAATAATTCTACGTCCCTTTAGAAAAAAGAAAGAAAAGGATACATCGTGAGCAACCTTCAAGAAGCTTCTGATCTTTTTAATAATGTATCTATAAGCGCCCGGCGCTTTGAGGAATCGCCCTTTATCGAACGCACCGATTGTCCAGAGATGATCCGCGGCGTTTATGCAGGCCGTTATTTTCCGATTTTTATAGGCGAGGATTACCTTCATAAATATTGGTGCTTACGACAGAAGGCGCTGATTTTCGACGTACCTGAAAAACCTGTTGAAATATCCGGACCTGACGCTGTGCCGTTCCTTGAAAAGATCTTTGCCCGCAAAGTGGCAACTATGACCGAAGGGCGCGGATATTACGCCATTGCTTGCACACCCCATGGTGGCGTCTTCATGGATGGCGTAATGTTTCGGATGGGTAAAAACCGTTTCTGGTATGTTCAGGCGGATGGCCCGTTTGAAATGTGGCTGTTGGCTCACAGTGGCGGCTTTGATGTCACTATTTCAGACCCACACAGCCGTGTTCTTCAAATTCAAGGCCCGGCCTCTTTTGATATCATGAACGCGGCCTCTGGCGGCGCTATCGACGAGACCATGAAGTATTTCCGTTCTGGGTTTTTCGAATTGGGAGGTCAGCGTCTCTATATCTCTCGCACCGGTTTTACCAATGAACTTGGGTTTGAAGTCTACACCGACGGGGCCAACACTGATCATATTGCTCTGTGGGATCACTTGATGGCTTGCGGAGCACCTCACGGTATGGAGTTTTCGTCGACACGTGCCTTAACCATTCGCAGGATTGAGGGTGGTATCCTTGGCAATGGCACCGATTTAACGTCAGATATGACGCCATTTGAAGCGGGTCTGGCGCCCTTCATCAACATGGATAAAGGTGATTTCATCGGACGCGAAGCACTAGTTGGAAAAGACACGCGGTGTTGCCTGTTTGGCCTGACTTGTGCCACTGACACACCGGCAGCGGGCAGCGTCGTTTTGGATAAAGACATCGAGGTCGGTCACATCACCGCTGGCATTCCCTCACCTACGCTTGGGCTTGGTGTGGGCTATGTACGTTTCAATGCACCCGGCGATTGGATAGGTCGTTCGCTGTCGATGCGCTTGCCCGACGGCAGCGTGCACGAGGGTGAGGTCGTCCAACCGCCATTCTTCGACCAAGAGAAAAACATCGTACGTGGCGTGGATCGCAGTATCCCTGAACGACCACAGTAAGATCCAATAAAGCAAAACATATCATGACTAACCCTGAAATTTTAGAACCGCAAGATTGGATGTTTCCAATACCAATTGCGTATGGGCCAGGTCGGCTGTCCGAAATCGGCCAACGCTGCGCAGCGATGGGGCTTTCCAACCCGTTGATCGTGACAGACAAAGGTAGCAGCGACTTGCAGTTCATTTCGCAACTGTATGATTACTTGGCCAGAGCGGGACTTGCATCAGGCATATTCTCGGATATCTCACCAAATCCGCGTGACGATGAAATAGGCGCTGGGCGCGAGGCATTTCGGTCTGGAAATCACGATGCGATCATCGCAATTGGAGGTGGCAGTGCTATGGATGGTGGTAAAGCGATCTGCCTAACAGCCAAAAATGAAATAGATCTTTGGGATTTTGAATGGGAAGCCGAGCCCGTAGCTATAAGCCCTGATAAAGCATTTCCAACACTGATCACCATTCCCACAACAGCAGGAACAGGCGCCGAAACCGAAAGTACGGCAATGGTCACTCATACAGGCGAAGGCATGAAATTCTGTATCTGCCATCCACAATTAAAACCATCTTTAGCTCTGCTAGACCCAGAATTGACCGTTAGCCTACCTGCCAACCTTACCGCCTGGACGGGAGCTGACGCCATGGTGCACGCGATTGAGGCCTATTGTGTTCCAGGTTTTCATCCCCTTTGTGATGGTCTCGCTCTGGAAAGCTTGAATTTAATAAGTAAATGGTTGCCCGTGGCAGTGAGAGAACCAGATAATCTAGTTGCGCGAGGTGCAATGTTGGTTGGATCTTGCCTTGCAGGAATTGCTTTTCTCAAAGGGCTTGGACACGTTCATGCAATTTCACACATGATCGGCGCAGAGTTCAATACTCAACACGGTCTAACTAATGCAATTATTCTCCCTGTAGTCCTGAGGTTTAATTTGCCTGGTATGGAAGACAAAGTGAAGCGTATGGGTGAGGCCATGGAGCTTGAGGACTTATCTGTTGAGGACTTTATTACAGAGATTGAGCGACGTCTTGATGAAATTGACATACCTCGATCCCTGAGTGAAATCAGTGTCCCAAAGGGTTGTGAGGAACGTATTGCTAGGAAAGCATTACTCGATAGCGCTGCAAGAACAAACCCAAGAGCCGCCAGCTTAGCCGAAATGTGTCTTTTGGTAAAAACCTCATTGAACAAAGCTCGCTAAACGAGGGAAAGGAGCCAAATAATGCCTAATACATTCCCAAAGCACAACCTTGAAACAGCTCCAGAGAAAAGCAAACCACTTCTGAGGCAATTGCTTGAACAGTCAGGGCCAAACGGTTTTTATTCAGTAACGGCTGAGTCTCCAGAAACTCTGACCGCTTATGCGATGCTGCACAAGGCATTCATGGCATCAAGCTTTACTAATGAAGAAAAAACTGTGATTTGGCAGACCATAAATGTTGAAAATCAATGTCACTTCTGTGTTCCAGCGCACACTTACATGGCCAAGGCGATGAAGATTGATAAGGCGGTTTCAGATGCTCTGCGAAATGAAACAGCTCTCCCAACGGCTCGCCTTGAAGCTTTACGTGATTTTACTTTGCTGATGTTACGAAACCATGGTAACGCAAGTGACGCTGAAATCTCAAAGTTCCTCAGCGCAGGTTACACTCATCAAAATATGTTGGAAGTTGTACTCGGCTTAGCCCAAAAAACGATTAGTAATTACATCAACCATTTGGCGCGTACGCCAGTTGACAAGCAATATGAAAAGTACGCCTGGTCAAAGTGGAATAAAATCAAATGAAAAATCTTTCAAAATTTTACATCGCTGGGGAGTGGGTAAACCCAATTTCAGACGATATTATGCCAGTTTTAAATCCAGCCACAGAGGAGCAAATTGGTACTGTTGCCTTGGGAAATACTGCTGACGTGGACAACGCTGTTGCCGCAGCTAAATCCGCCTTTAACAGTTTCTCATTGATCAGCAAGGCTGATCGTTTGGCGCTTTTAAATAAGCTGAAGAGCGTAACAGAGAAGCGGTTTGAGGATCTTGCGCAGGCAATGCGCATGGAGATGGGCGCCCCCATAACTATGGCACGAGATGCGCAGGCTGATGCTGCGATTGGACATCTTCAAGGGTATATTGAAGCACTTGAAATGTTAGAAGAGCGATGCCAATTGTCAAATAGTGATATATTGATCCGTGAACCTATTGGAGTTTGTGGGCTGATTACGCCCTGGAATTGGCCAATAAATCAGATCGCTTTGAAAGTTATTCCAGCGCTAGCAACTGGCTGCACTTGCATTTTGAAACCCTCTGAACATACACCAATTTCCGCAATGATTTATTCCGAGATCATTCATGAGGCCGGCTACCCGCCGGGAGTATTCAATCTAATACATGGTTTAGGAGAAACGGTTGGTTCGGCGATGTCTCGCCACCCTGATATACAAATGATGTCTTTTACCGGTTCTACCCGTGCCGGCAGGGCAGTCACGCAAGATGCCGCTGAAACAGTTAAAAGAGTGACTCTCGAACTTGGTGGTAAGTCACCAAATCTCATATTTGCCGATTGCGATCTTGAGGAGCGCGTTACTGCCTCGATAGACGAATGCATGTTTAATACTGGGCAATCCTGTGATGCACCAACACGGCTTCTGGTTGAGCGTTCGTGTTATGAAGAGGTTCTAAAAATTGCAAAGAGTGCGGCAAATTCAATTACTGTTGGTGATCCTGCTCAAGAGGGTGATCATATTGGCCCACTGTTTGATCAAATTCAGTTCGAACGCGTACAGACAATGATCCAAAAAGGACTTGATGAAGGTGCCACTCTTTTAACAGGTGGTCTTGGTAAACCCGAAGGTTATAAAACTGGTTGGTATGTGAAGCCAACAGTCTTTGCTGATGTATCCAATGAAATGGCAATTGCACAAGAAGAAATATTTGGGCCTGTCTTGGTAATAATCCCCTTTAAAGATGAGACGGAGGCAATTTCGATTGCCAATGATAGCCCCTACGGCTTGGCGGCTTATATACAAACTGGAAGTGCTACTCGCGCAGAACGCATTTCATCCCGCCTGCATGCTGGTGCCATTCACATAAATGGTGGTGGCATCAATTATGGCACTCCCTTTGGTGGCTATAAACAATCGGGTAATGGCCGTGAAGGCGGACTAATGGGGCTGGAAGACTATCTTGAAACAAAAACGTTACATGGCATTAACTGAGAGAACGCTGATGCGCTACACACAATTTATAAAATTAGGGCATAGTTAGTAATGGAAAAGCCAATATTAGGCGGATGCCTGTGCAAAAAAATACGATTTAAGGCACTGATTAAACCCAAATGGATTTCAGTATGTCATTGCCGCATGTGTCAAAGAGCTTACGGCAATACATCTGCTATTTTTATGGCGTTTGATAAAGGGAATTTAAAATTTACAAAAGGATCTCCAAAATATTACCAATCCTCAGATATCGCACGGCGAGGCTTTTGCCCTGACTGCGGCAGCCCCATAATTTTTAACTACCAATCTTTAGATGCTGTTTTCATTGGAACACTTGATAATCCTCAGAACTGGCAGCCAAATGGATGTCACTTGGGTATAGAGAGTAAGATTCCTTGGGATATTATACATGACAATTTACCTCAATATCGAACTGAAGATGACCCAGAATTTATTGAAGCTAGCCGTTTAGCTAAACAAGAAACTACGCCATAACCTGAAAGGACTCTAACATGACAAACCGCATTATTCGCCCTCGCCGTAGTTTTATTTTCACACCAGGCTTGCGACCAGACATGTTTCCTAAAGCTTTGGCAAGTGGTGCAGACATTGTCTGTGTGGAATTAGAAGATGGGATTGCTCCAAAAGATAAAGCAGAAGCTCGAAAAAATACCCTTGCTTTATTTGAACAGCCACAAGCAGATGACGGCGTTGAAAGAATGGTGAGGATTAATTCCATGCGAGAGCGCTTTGGTATTGAAGATGTAAATGCGATCCTTGCAACAAAAACACCACCTCCTGCTTTGATGATGCCAAAAGTACGAACCCCCGATGAAGTGGTGATACTGGATCAGTTGCTTACTGAAGCTGGGCACAGTTCACGACTTCACGTCATTATCGAAACTAATGAGGGACTTGAGGCTGCTTATGCTATAGCAAAGTGTTCAGACAGAATAGACGCTTTGTTTTTTGGAGGTGTTGATATGGCTGCGGAACTACGTTGTCCAAACACATTTGAGACATTGTTTTACGCTCGTTCACGAGTAGCTCATGCAGCCGCACTAGCCGAACTTGATATTCTAGATGTGCCCTATCTCGACTTGGATGATCCAGATGGAATGCGCATAGAAGCGCAACGAGTCCGGGATTTAGGATTTACTGGAAAAGGCTCAATCCATCCCAAGCAAATCGCGACACTGAACGAGGTCTTCACACCAACAGAAGAACAAATTGCCCGTGCGCGCAGAATCATTAATGAATTTGAAGCCGCAGATACAGGACTTGTTGTCATCGATGGAAAATTAATAGAGAAACCGGTCATGCGTGAGATGTATCGAATAACCTCAATCGCAGATCGCTTGGGAGTATAATTTATGGAATGTTGTGGACCAGGCTATGCAAGCCCACAAGAAGCAATTAAAGCCCCTAATGAAAAGTTACTATATACAATCGCAATTTATACGGGAACAGGTATTCAAAAACCGGATTATCTAGCGACTGTAGACGTAGACCCTGGAAGTCCTACGTATAGCCAAGTTATTCACAGACTTGAAATGCCTGGTATAGGTGATGAGCTACACCACATGGGATGGAATGCATGCTCAAGCTGTCACGATGATAGCTCAATGTCGCGTAAGTTTCTTATTCTTCCTGGTGTTCGATCAAACAAACTACACATTGTTGATACGGCAACTGATCCGCGGGCTCCTCGACTTCACAAAATAATAGATGGAGCAGACATCAAGGCAAAAGCCAATTTATCCGGGCCCCATACTGTTCATTGTTTAGGTTCGGAAATTATTATCTCTTTTCTAGGCGATGCCAAAGGTGAGGCCCCAGGAGGGTATCTACAGCTCGACAAGGACTTTAATATTGTGGGCCGATGGGAAAACTCTATGGGTGACATCAAGTTTGGTTATGATTTTTGGTATCAACCTCGGCATAACATCATGGTTAGTTCTGAGTGGGCAGCACCTAATACATTTATGCCTGGCTTCGATCTGGAAGAAGTTGGACACCTTAAATACGGTCGTGAATTACATTTTTGGGATTTTGAAAAGAAAAAACCAATTGAAAGTTTCTATCTCGGCGAAGACGGTCTTCTTCCTCTAGAGGTAAAATTTCATCATAACCCAGACAGTACCCATGGATTTTGTGGAGCTGCACTGTCAACAAACGTGATACACTGGTGGAAAGACGATAATGGTCAGTGGAAATGGGAAAAGGTTATTGACGTAGAAAATGAAATGCATCCCGACTGGCCCATCCCGCTTCCAGGAGTAATGTCCGCAATTCTTATTTCAATGGACGATAAGTATCTTTACCTTAACAATTGGTTGCATGGGGATATGCGTCAGTATGATATTTCTGATCCTCATAAGCCAGTTCTGACTGGTCAGGTTTTCATGGGTGGTCTGCTCGGTAAGGCGCCAAAGGTCAATGGTATTGAAGTTGCGGGGGGCCCACAAATGTTTCAGTTAAGTCTTGACGGGAAGCGACTTTATGTAACGACTTCACTTTTTTCGACTTGGGATAATCAATTCTATCCAGAAATAAGAGAAAAGGGTGGCGTAATGGTCCAAATTGATTGCGACCCAATCAACGGTGGAATGAAGATTAACCCAGACTTTATGGTAAATTTTGGTGAGGAACCGAATGGTCCAAGCCGCTGCCACGAAGCGCGCTATCCTGGTGGCGATTGTACGAGTGATATCTGGTTATGACCGAGCATAGAGTAACCCTTTCTAACAGAGATAGTGCAATATATACTGTTAATGGAAGGCGTCCGTTACTAGAACAACTAAGAGATCAAGGCGTCGATCTTCCCTATGGCTGTGAATATGGTGGTTGTATCACCTGTGCTGCAAAGCTCGTGAAGGGCGATATTGATCAGCGTCGCCAGGTCGCTCTTAATAACAGACAGATAGAGAATGGATATGTCATATTATGTGTGGCGCGTGCAACATCAGATATTACATTAGAGATCGGCGTAGAAAGTCACGACAAGCTGTACCGTAATCCATTCTTGGATCCACTGAAGCCACATGAATTGAAAGCAGATATTGCCACGTCGGAGGAAGTTTAATGCCTGAAGCTGATATTGACCGCCTTTACGATTACGACCCCAAATATCTTGCTGATATATTAAAATCAGTGAAGACCATAGCAATGGTTGGTGCAAGTGGTGATAAAACAAAGTTTAGTTATGGCGTGCTTCGTCAACTAAATGAAATTGGCTACGATATTTTACCCGTAAACCCAAACCCAAATATATCAGAGATCCGAGGCTTAAAAGTCTACCATTCACTGGAGGAAATAGAAAAACCAATTGACATGGTAGATGTTTTTCGTCCCAAGGAAGAACTCTATTCAATTGCTGAAAAAGCAATATCTATTGGTGCCAAAGTCTTATGGGGACAGATAGGCGTTTATGATGATAAAGCTGCAGAACTTGCGGAAAATGCAGGCCTTCAAGTTGTCATGAACCGTTGCCCGAAAATTGAGCTCTTCAGGCCATTTTGGAAACCACGTCTTGATTTAAAAATCTGATCAAAAAAACCAAAATAAATTTAATTTACAACGAGTTCCGCTTTCCAAATCCCCTCTTTAACCATTTTTTCTATTTCATTAGTTACAATTTTTAATGCAGATTGCGCGGCTCGGGTATTTTTTCTATCGGGTGCCATTGCTAAAATAAGTTGCCGTTTTATGGTTGGAGAAACAAAAGTTCTCGCCTCGAGTGTACCTTCACTTAAATCCTCGTTTATGGCTGAAAAGGGAATAAATGCATGATAATTTCCAGTTTTAACAAGTGACTTTAATACTTCAAAAGCGTCACCACTTATTGCAACATTCAATTTTACACCAG
>CAZOIZ010000012.1:0-20910 GCA_964580005.1 uncultured Rhodobacterales bacterium | reverse complement strand
AAACCACAAGTACGCCCATGCCTAAGCTTTTAAGTATCTCTGCAAGCTGTTTGTTAGCATCTTCTAGATCTTGTTCCGAAGCCTCACCCTCAAGATATTTAAGATATAAGTCCAACATTTTAGTGTTTTGTACATTTTCTTCTAAAAATGCATCTTTAAGCTTCAGTAGATATTTCCTATACTTGATCATTAAGAATTAATTAAAGTATTTATTATATGACAAGAAAAGAGAGAGCTTTAATAGTTAAAAAGATTTTAGGTAAAAAATATCCTAATCCACCTATACCTCTCGATCACTTCAATAACTTTTCTTTTTTGATAGCCGTTCTACTCTCAGCTCAGTGTACTGATGAAAGAGTAAATCAAGTAACTCCTAAGTTATTTAAATTAGCAAAAACTCCTCTTGAAATGTCAAAACTTTCTGAAAAGAAAATATATTCTGTTATCAAGCCTTGCGGTCTAGGTCCCAAAAAATCAAAGGCAATAAAACAGTTATCAAAGATATTAGTTAAAGAGCATAACAGCAGAGTCCCCGAAACTTTTTATGAGTTAGAACGATTGCCAGGAGTTGGCCACAAAACTGCATCTGTTTTGATGAGTCAGGCTTTTGGTGAGCCTGCTTTTCCCGTAGATACTCATGTTCATAGGTTAGCTCAAAGATGGGGGCTTACTTCAGGAAAGAATGTAGTGCAAACAGAAAAAGATTTAAAAAAAGTATTCTCGCCTGAGGACTGGAATGATTTACATTTGCAGTTCATTTTTTGGGGAAGAGAATATTGTCAGGCTAGAGAATGCTTTGGATTAGAGTGTAAAATTTGTAAGCAAACATCGCCTAATAGAAAAAAAACTTTTACCCACAAAAAACCATAGTTCATTTAAAATGTATTTAATATTTACAAAATGTAACCTGCGATTTAGGAGAAACTTTAAAAATGTCCTTGCTTGATAAAAAATCTGACCTTAAAACTGATGCAATTTTTTCAAATAAAAAAGATATAGAACTTTATGATGCAGAGCTTTGGGAATCCTTTGAAAAGGAAATGGTAAGACAGGAAGAGCATATTGAACTTATAGCTTCAGAAAATTACGCAAGCCAAAGAGTGCTTCAGGCTCAGGGCTCAGTATTAACAAATAAATATGCTGAAGGGTATCCTGATAAAAGATATTATGGCGGCTGTGAATTTGTTGATATCGCTGAGAAATTAGCAATAGATAGAGCAAAAGAACTTTTTAATGCGGATTATGCCAATGTTCAACCTCATTCTGGTTCCTCTGCAAATGCTGCTGCTTATTTAGCATTACTTGAGCCAAATGACGCAATACTTGGAATGAGTCTTGATCATGGAGGACACCTTACACATGGATCGAAAGTCAATTTTTCAGGAAGAAACTATGAGTCTTTTCAGTACGGTTTAAACCCTGAAACGCATGATATTGATTATGACCAAGTTCGTGATTTAGCAAAAAAACATAATCCGAAACTTATAATTGCCGGGTTTTCAGCTTTTTCTGGTTTAGTTGATTGGAGTATATTCAGAGAAATTGCAGATGAGGTTAATGCTTATTTCTTAGTAGATATGGCTCACATATCGGGACTTGTAGCGGCAGGTATGTATCCTTCACCTGTTCCGTATGCAGATGTTGTCACATCTACGACTCACAAAACACTTAGAGGTCCAAGGTCTGGGATTATTCTTGCAAGAGAGAATGAAGATATACAAAAAAAATTAAACTCCGCAGTTTTTCCAGGATCGCAAGGAGGACCTTTGATGCATGTTGTTGCTGCTAAAGCAGTTTGTTTTAAAGAAGCTCTTGAACCTGAATTTAAAACCTATATGTCTCAAGTTATTAGTAATGCTAAAACCATGGCGAAGACTATTATTGGAAGAGGAGTCGACATAGTAAAAGGTGGTACTGAAAATCATATGATTCTTGTCGATCTGAGAAATAAAGGCATCACAGGAAAGGACTCTGAATATAAACTTGGTTTAGCTAATATCACAGTAAACAAGAATGCTGTTCCAAATGATCCGCAGTCTCCATTTGTTACATCAGGAATAAGACTTGGAACACCTGCAGTTACAACAAGAGGCTTTAAGGAGGATGAAATTATTCAAATTTCAAATTGGATCTGCGATATAGTCCTTGATTTAGATGATGAGAAAAAAATTGAGGGAATTAAAAATAAAGCTCTGTCTTTATGCAAAGAATTCCCAGTATATAAGTAATGTATTGTCCTTTTTGCCAAGCAGAAGATACAAAAGTTGTTGACTCAAGGATATTTGCAGATGGTTCTCAAATAAGAAGAAGAAGAAAATGTGATGTTTGCAACGCAAGATTTACAACATTTGAGGTTGCTGATCTAGCTCTTCCAAAGATTATTAAGAATGATGGGAAGCGACAAGAGTTTAATGGTTCTAAGTTAAAAAAGGGGATGCTAAGAGCCTTAGAAAAAAGACCTCTTTCGGCTGAGAAAACAGATGCCCTCTTTTCAAAGATCCTAAGTGATATAAGAGTGCTTGGAGAAAGAGAGATTCACTCTGAAAAAATAGGAGAAATTATGATGAATGCTCTTAAAGATGTTGATCAAGTTGCATATGTCAGATTTGCTTCTGTTTATAGAGATTTCCAAGATATCAGTGATTTTTCAGATGAAATAAAGTCACTTAGTAAAGAAGACAAGAAAAAGTCTAAAAAGAAATAATGCATGAAATTTTTTTAAAAAGGGCTATTGATCTTGCCTGTAAAGGAAAATATTTAACCAAACCTAATCCTATGGTTGGTTGCGTTATAGTCAAAGACAACGAAGTAATTGCAGAGGGGTATCATATGAAATATGGTTCTAATCATGCAGAAATAAATGCGCTTGAGGATCTTAATAAAAATAACAATATTTCCGAAGCAGAATTTAGACAGTTGACTCTATACTGCACGCTAGAGCCTTGCTGTCATCATGGTAAAACTGGACCTTGCACAGATGCAATAATTAAGTCTGGTATTAAAAAAGTTGTAATCGGAATCAAAGATCCAAACCCAAAGGTTTCTGGATCTGGTATTAAACAATTAGAGGATAATGGTATTGAGGTTCTGTCTGGTTTTTTTGAAGAAGAATTGATTGAACTTAATAAACATTTCTTTTACAAAAATACTTATAACAGGCCTTACATAGCAGTAAAAATTGCTTCCTCAGCAGATGGAATGTCTCACAGAAAAGATAATACATTTACTTGGATTACCTCTGAACAATCAAGAGATGATGTGCAAATTGTAAGAGCAGGATTTGATGCAATCCTTACTGGTGGCAATACACTCAGGAATGATAATCCTAGGATGAATGCTAGAGTTGATTTTGAAGTTAATCAGCCTCAAAAAATACTTTTAACTTCTCAAGAAATCAATAAAGAATCTAATTTCTTCAAAAGTGGAGATGTAATAATTAACCGCTCATCTAATTTAAACAAAGTAGTTACAGAGCTATCAAATACAGAAATAAATTCAATTTTAGTTGAAGCAGGTCCAAATTTAGTAAATGCCTTTCTGGATAACCATTTAGTTGATGAAATAATTATATATAAGTCTAATATTACATTAGGAGATGAAGGAGTTTCCTGGTTTGAAAATAAAACTATAGAAAGCTTAGGTTTTGATTTAAAATCCTCTCTTAAAATTAATGATGATAGCAAAGAAACTTATTTTAAAAGATCATGAATACAACAAAAGAAATCATTGATGACCTAAAAGAGGGGAAAATGGTAATCATCGTCGATGATGAAGATAGAGAGAATGAGGGCGACCTAGTTTGTGCAGCAGATAAAGTTAATTCAGATATTGTTAACTTTATGGCAAAGCATGGAAGAGGCTTAATTTGTCTAACGCTTACCAAGGAAAAGTGCTCTGTTCTGGGCTTAAAACAAATGACTGATTCTAATGAATCCAGTAATAAAACTGCTTTTACTGTATCTATTGAGGCAAAAGAAGGCATAACTACAGGAATTTCTGCCCAAGATAGAGCTACAACTATTCTTGCAGCTGTTAACCCAGATGCAACTAAAAAAGACATAGCTCAACCTGGCCATGTTTTTCCTCTGCAAGCAATGGATGGCGGTGTTCTAGCAAGAGCTGGTCATACCGAAGCTTCTTGCGATCTTGCAGAGCTTGCGGGATATTCTCCATCAGGTGTTATTTGTGAAATCATGAATGACGATGGTTCGATGGCAAGAAGAGACGATCTTATAGAGTTTGCTAAAAAACATAGTCTAAAGATTGGTACTATTGCTGATTTAATTGATTTTAGGCTGACAACTGAAGCAACTGTAAAGGAAGTTGAAAAAAGATTTGTTGAAACGGACTTTGGAGAATTTGAGTTAAGGATTTGGGAAGATATGCTAGAAAAAAACTTTCATTTTTCTTTATCGAAAGGTGATATCCAAAATGTAGATGCCCCATTAGTAAGAGTCCAAACGCAAAGCGTTTTACAAGATACGTTAGCAATTAATGATCTTGGAAAGAAGTGGTCAGTTAGGAATTCCCTAGAAAAGATATCAAAATCAGAAGCAGGTGTGTTTGTCTTAATAAATCATAGAGATGCTAGTAGTTATTGGCTCTCTTTACTTGAAGGTAAAGAGCTTACTAAAAAAAGCAGAAGAGTTATTGGAGCAGGGTCTCAGATTTTAAGAGATCTGGGGCTCACAAAAATAAAAGTTCTAGGTACCCCAACTCAATATAATAATATTTCTGGATTTAATATTGAAATAGTAGGTTTTGAAAATGACTAAAAGTGATGAAATCCTAATTATCTATACCAGTTGGTATACAGATTTTATTAATGAGATGACGGATGTGGCTTTGGAAAGATTGGAATCTGAGGATTGTATGATTAAATCTTTTAAAGCACCTGGATCACTTGAAATTCCAGCCTTAGCAAAAGCAAAGATTACTTCTAAAACAAAAGGAATTCTTGCTATAGGAATTGTCATTAGAGGTGAAACATCTCATTATGATTTAGTCAGTAATGAAACTTTCAGATCGCTAGGACAGCTAGCTCTTGATTATCCTGATATTTCAATAATAAATGGCGTAATTTGTGTAGATAACAAAGATCAACTTGAAAAAAGATATATCACTACAACAACAAATAATGCCAATGCTTTAATAGCTCTAATTAATGAAAAATCTAGCAAAACATAAAATAGCTGTTAAAACTAGGGAAGTCCTTGTTCAGGCAATTTATCAGCATTTATTTGAGAAAACTCCTTCTAAAGAAATAATAGAACAGTTTAAAAAAGAACATCGACCTGAAAAAGTTGACTTCAAAAGATTTAAACTTTGTTTAGATGCGCTCATTAAAGACAACGAGGCTATTGAAAAAACTATTTCAAAAAAAATGAAAATTAAAGAAAATGAAATTGAACTTGTTGATAAAGCAATCTTATGTCTTGGCATAATAGAAATGAATAATGAAATGGCACCAAGAACTGTTGTCATTGATGAGTGTATAAGGTTAACAAAAAAGTTTTCTAATCCTGAATCATATAAATTTATAAATGCGAGTTTAGATAAAATTTAGCTGAGGTAAATTTATAAATGTATGCTTTGCTCTCTAGAAGGGCCAACAGAGATGATGCTAACTTTACAGTTAACAGCTTCCTCAATGAATTTTATATAATCTTTTAATTTTTTTGGAAGCTCATCATGTGAGCTACATTGACTGGTATCCTCTAGCCATCCTTCGAATCTCTTATAGATCGGTAAGTTGTTGTCATCATAAGCTACACAAACACTTATATTCTCAAAAGTATCAAGTACATCAGCTTTGGTCATACATAAACTGTCAACGGAATTTATAAAAATAGCCTTTTTTAAAGCAACAAGGTCGAGCCATCCACATCTTCTTGGCCTACCGGTAGTTGCTCCAAATTCATTTCCTCGTTTAGCTATTTCTTCTCCATCATCATCGAAAAGCTCAGTTGTAAATGGACCTTCTCCAACTCTTGTTGCATATGCTTTAACAATTCCGATTACATTATTAATATGCTTTGGCCCTATTCCAAGACCTGATGAAACTCCACCTATTGTAGTGCTTGATGAAGTAACATATGGATAGGTTCCATGATCAATATCAAGGAAAGTTCCCTGCGCACCCTCAAATAAAACCTCTTTTCCCTCTTTAGACCAGTTCATTAATAAGTCTGTTGTATTGACTGAGAAAGCTTCCGAAAAGTTTTTAAAGGATAGAAGATTGTTAAGGATTTCTTCTTCAGAAAAGGGTTCTGCATCATAAAAATGCTCCAACAATTTATTATGAATCTTAATCAACCTTGAAACTTTTTTTCTTAATAAAGTCTCATCTTTTAAATCACCGAATCTTATTGCTCTTCGTCCGACCTTATCCTCATAGGCTGGTCCAATTCCTCTTCCTGTTGTTCCAATAAATTCATCTTTATCTCTTACTTGATCAATCTTTATATGACTTGGGAGAATTAGTGGGCAGTTTTCACTTATATATAATCTATCACGTATTTCAACGCCAAATTTCTCCAATCCTTCAATTTCTTTTTTAATTGCTTCAAGAGATAGGACTACTCCATTTCCTATCAGGCATTTTACATTTTTATGAAGAACTCCTGATGGTATTAAATGGAGAACAGTTTGGACTCCATCTACTTTTATTGTGTGGCCGGCATTATGGCCACCTTGGAATCTGCATACCGCATAAACGCTTTCACTTAAGGCATCAACAATTTTTCCTTTTCCTTCGTCTCCCCATTGCAGACCAAGGATAAGGGTATTGTTAGACATTTTACTTTTCTTCGCCGGAAGAATCTTTGAAATATTTTAGGATCTCTTGATTTGAATCGATCAACATAACATCTGACTTATTGCTAAATGCATCTGGTAGAAGTTCCATAGTTCTAATGAATTCATACCATTCTGGATCCTGATTATGAGCTTCAGCATAAATTGCAGCTGCAGTGGCCTCGCCCTCTCCTCTTAATTGCTGAGATAGCTTATTTGCTTCAGCCAGGATTATTATCCTATCTTTGTCAGCAGATGCAGTGATTTCTCTTGATAACTCCTTACCTTCTGATCTTAACTCCTCTGCGAGTCTATTTCTTTCAGTTCTCATTCTTTCATAAACTGAATTACTTAACTCAGGCGGAAGATCTATTCTTTTAACCCTAAAATCAATAACTTCAATTCCAAGGTCAACTACAGATGTGGCTAAATTATCTCTCATTATTCTCATTAGCTCATCACGCTCACCCGAAACAACCTCAGTGACACTTCTCTTACCAAACTGGTTCTTTAATTCGAACTCGGTTCTTTGTCCTAGCAGATTGTTTAAGTTATTAAAGCTTCCGCCAGTAGCCTTATAAAAAAGGAGGACATTACTAATTTTATATTTAACGAATGAGTCAACTAATAAATATTTACTTTCATTTGTGAGGATTCTATCTGGATCCTCATCTAACGATCTAAGCCTAGCATCGAACTTTTTTACTTCCTGAATAATAGGCACTTTAAAATGAAACCCCACACCTACATCTTCTCTAACAGTTTCTCCAAACTGAAGAACAATTGCTTTTTCACGCTCATCAACAATAAAAAAACTATTGAATAAAATTAATATAGCAAGTAAAGAAAATAAAACGGTTGAATTCTTAAATGACATATTTAATCCTCATCCTCATCTTTTGTTTGTTGCAAAATATCTCCCAAAGGAAGAAGTGTTATGTTGCTTCCATCATTTACATCAATCATTATTTTTGTTGAATCTGAGTAAACTTTTTTCATGGCATCAAGATGAATTCTCTTTCTAACTACTTCAGGATTCTTTTTATACTCATCATAAACTTCATTAAACCTTACAACTTCACCCTCAGCTGTAAGAATTACTTGTTCTTTATATGCTTCAGCAGCTTTAATGGTTGCCTCAGCCTGGCCTCTCGCTTCAGGGACAATAGTCAGAGCATATCTTTCAGCCTCATTTTGAAGCCTAATTTTATCCTCTCTTGCTGCAACCACATCATCGAATGCAGCTTTTACAGCAACCGGCGGATCAGTCTTTTCAATATTTACTTGCTGAACGATTAATCCTGCTTGATAAATATCCAGATATTCTTGAAGCCTTTCTCCAACATCTTGAGCAATCTTTTCTCTTCCTACTGTTAAAGTTTGTTCCAATGAATTATCGCCTACAACAAATCTCAATGCGCTCTCCGTAGCCTTTCTAAGGCTTGCTTCCGGATCTCTAACATTGAGAACAAAGTCTTTGATATTGCTTATTCTGTATTGAACTGAAACTGTAACATCGACTAAATTCTCGTCTTGTGTAAGCATATTTGCTGTTTGAGAATATCTTCTCGTAAGGGCTACATCCTCTTTAAATCTTTGATCAATTCCAAATAACATAAAGTTAAGACCTTCTGTTGTCTCTTTGTGATACTCGCCAAGTCTTAAGATAACTACCCTTTCACCAGGCTGAACTGTATAGATGGATGCAGATAGATAGACGACTGCTAATATAAAAAATCCATAACCAAGGAATCTACTGGGTGAAAAATTAAAACCGCCGCCTGATGATGAGCCTTTTCCTCCACCAGACTTGCTGCCTAAGATAGAAGAAAATCTCTTTAGAAGATCATCAAAGTCTTGATCATTTCCATTGGAGCGATTGCCCCAAGGGTCTTTGTTATCCTGATTGTCCCAATTCATAACGCTTATTATATATGTTTAACGTTAATATATGGATGAAAGAAGATAATTAAACAAATTATTTTAAAAAATTTGCTCTTCTAAATATTTCTCAATTTCAATAGCTGAGTTGATATCAAAAGTTTTTGAGAAATTAAAACCCCTCATCCAAGTAAGCTGTCTTTTTACCAATTGTCTAGTAGAAATGATGCACTTCTCCTCAAGCTCATTGGCATCTAATTCTCCATTAATTACTTGAATTGCTTCTTTGTAATTAATTGAATTAAGAGCTGGATGATTTTTTGCGATATTGTCTAATTTAGTTATTTCTTGAGCTTCTTTAATTAAGCCCATGTTTATCATTTCTACTATTCTTTCTCGTATCCTTGCTTGAAGAATCTCTCTATCGCTTGGAAAAATTCCTAAATTTATAAACTCAAATTCTTCAAAGATATTTTCAGTATCTTCTTTTTTGAAATCAGAAATCTTCTTACCTGATATTTTGAAGACCTCTAGAGCCCTCATTATTCTCTGTTTATCATTTTTCTTTATAGTTTTAGCTGACTCTGGATCTATTTCTTTCATTTCATTAAATAGTTTATCCACTCCTCGATTATCAAGCTCTCGCTGAAGCTCCTCCCTGATAGCTTCATTTGCTTCAGGTATATCATTTATTCCCTTAAATAGTGCATTGAAGTACATCATTGTTCCCCCAACAAGCAAAGGAATCCTATTATTTGAATGCGCTTGCATGACAATTCTGTAGGCCTGATCATAAAAATCTTTTACTGAAAAAATATTTTCTGGATCAGCACTATCAACTAAGTGGTGCTTGTATTTTTCAAGGATTTCTTTGGGAGGCTTAGCAGATCCAATATTAAATCTTTTATAAATTTGAACTGAGTCTACGCCTATGATTGAAATTGGAAATTTTTTTATTAAATGAACTGCATTAGAAGTTTTATTGCATGCAGTTGGTCCAATCAGAGTAATTATTTTCTTTTTAATCTTGCTATTCTGCAATTTACAAACTAGCTCTAATCAATGAAAGTTGGCGCATGGTTGCTCCGATATTCTTTTCAACAACTGTGTTTGCATTACTAATCATACCTTCTCTAAAGTCTTCTTGATTCTTATAGGTTTTGCAAAAAAGTTCAAATATATCCAATGGAGTTCTCACAATGTGTGTTGCATTAGCATTTATGAAAGATTCAACAATATTTTTAAAATTAAAATAGTGTTCTCCCAATATAAATGGGCACTGAGCTATTGCAGGTTCAATAATATTATGGCCTCCTCTCTTTACTAAGCTTCCTCCAACAAAAGCTAGCTGAGCATCTGCGTAAAGTGTGGGAAGAATTCCAAGCGATTTAACTATTAAAATATCTGATGAAGTCTCCTCTTCATTTTCATAAATTGAATTTGATCCCATATTAAGAAAAAGGGCTTTAATTTTATTTGCCCGCTCTGGATGACGAGGCACAACAACTAACTTAACTGATGGAAAATCTCTTTTTATCAGGTTAAAAGATTCCAAAATAATTTTTTCCTCTCCCTCATGGGTGGATGCAGCGAGAAAATATGGATGCTCTAAAAACTTTTTAAAACTTAGTGATTTTGATTTACTAAAATTAGATCCTTGGTCAAATTTAACTGAGCCTGTGACGTGAATATTTTTGCAGCCTAGCTGATGATAGTAATTCTTATCTTCATCTCCCTGAGCCATAACAAGATCAAGATTAGAGAAAACTTTTTTTAAAAAGATATTAAGCTTCATATATTTTTTAAAACTCTTTTTAGATAGTCTTCCATTGCTAATAATAGATGGTATCTCCAGTGCCTTGCATAAATGGATAGAGTTTGGCCAAATTTCTGTCTCAAAAAAGATAGCTGCCTTAGGTTTTACTTTGTTTAGAAAGAGCAAAGTAAAAAAATAAAAATCAAATGGCGCATATGCAATATCAACTCGCTTATTATCAAAAAAAAGTTGGTTTGCTTTTTTAAATCCTGTTCCAGTTGTTGTAGTAAGAATGACTTTATGATCCTTTGATAGCTTTCTAACTAAATCACTCGAAGAAATTACTTCTCCTAAACTTACTGAATGAAACCATATTGATTCAAGACCAGGCTCCATAGAAGTTGATAAGACGCCAAACCTGTTTTTTAGATTCCTTAAATAACCTGGATCTCCAATTGCTTTGAAAAAGATCCTAATAATAAATACTGGGGTTAAAATCAGAAAAATGAGATTATAGATAAAGATAAGCATAGTTTATTACTCTGGTTAGTATAATAACTGCGCAACAGGATTTAAATGAAATTTATCAATCAAAAGATAGGCGTATTTTTTTGGAAGCTAATTATTGCTCTTCCGATAAGCTTTCAAAATGTTTTAACAAATATTTTATTTTTCCTTCTAAAAAATCCCAATCTTAAAAGAAATATTTTTAGTAAAAAAAATATTGATGTTGCTTTTCCTAACTTGAATAAACAAGAAAAAAGAGATCTTTTTAATAAAAATCTCAAGTCGATGATTCATGGAATATTTGATACTGGTAAAGCATGGTTTTGGAATGATTCAAAGATAAATTCTTTAATTAAATATGAGATATTTGGTTTAAATAAGCTTATTCCAACAAAAGGTAACCTTCTCATTTTTAAACACTCTCATCATTTAGAGCTGGACTCAAGAATACTTGGAATGCATTGCGAGCTTTACGGAGTAGAAAGAGCACATAACTCACCCTTCATGCAGAAAGTACAAAGCATGGGAAGATTGAAAGGGCTTAATGCTCTCGCCGATAAGAAATCACCAATTACATTCATTAAATGGCTCAAGAAAAATAAAACTGTTCTTTATGCCATTGATCAAGATTATGGCTTAAAGAATAGTTCGAATGTAGATTTTTTTGGCATTAAAACAGCTACTACAAATGCTCCTGTCAAAATTGTAGATGCAACTCAATGCAACGTTTTGTTTTTAAATTCATATTATGACTCAGACAAATTAATTCTTTCTGTTGAAGAGATAAGCATCTCAGATTCAAAATTGATGATTCAAGATATCTCGTCACATATCGAGGCTAGAATTAGAGAGAAGCCATCAGAATATTTATGGCAACACAGAAGATTCAAATCAACTTTGGGAAGGGAAAGTTTTTATGAGCGCTAAGTTAGATCGGTTTAAGAACATAAAAGGTTTTCTTCACCCAGATGAAGGAAAATTCCTTTATGAGCTCTCTTCAAGAGAATGTAGAGATAGATTTGCTGTCGAGATTGGCTCCTATTGCGGTAAATCTGCCTGCTATATTGGTTTAGCTTGTAAAGAAAATGATACAAAGTTATTTTCTATTGATCATCATAGAGGATCGGAAGAGCAACAATTTGGTGAAGAGTACTTTGATGAAGAGATCTACGATTATGAAAAGAAAAGAGTTGATACCTATCCTCTTTTTATAAGCAATATAAAAAAATTTGGTCTCATTGATACTGTTATTCCAGTTATTGATAATTCTGAGGAAGCATCAAAAAAAATTGAAGATGAATTAGACCTTGTTTTTATTGATGGAAGTCACACCTTTGAGTCAGCAAGAACTGATTATTTTTCATGGAGAGATAAAATAAGAATTGGCGGTATCCTAGCTATTCATGATATTTATGACTCAGAATTAGAGGGAGGCCAAGCTCCTAAAGAAATTTATGAAAAAGCATTAGTTGAAAACTTTGAGCTAATAGATAGAGTTCAAAGCTTAGTTGCTCTCAGAAAGCTAGACTAAGAATACATTTCTTTTTTGTGAGATCCCAAATACACAATCTGCAGCAATGATAACTGCAGCATTTGTCCAAGTTGAAAACTCATCAGGCCATAAAATATCCAATTTATATTGATAGCCAGTTGGGAATATTCCTCTGTTATCTTGGAATCTAATTATTTCTTCTAAAATTTTTCTAGCATCCTCTTTTCTGTTCATTTTTACTAAGCTAATTATAAATTCTGATGATTCCGCAAAAGTTACCCACGGCTCTTCAATAACACATTTAATTCCTAATCCTTCATGGTAAAAATTACTAATAGTCTTATTAATGAGCTCATCGTTTCCAATACCACATAAAAAAGGATAATAATTATCCATGGAAAATCTTTTCCTACTAATACCATCACGATCAAATTTCTTTGAATTAATTTTTTCTTGATTCAGTAGTATTTTTTCATGGTTGCAATCCAAATCTAAAGCAATAGCAATTTTTTCATAAGTTTTTAATGAGATATGAACTGAGCATGAGGCAGTTATTAGAGAATTATCAGAATATCCATCTTCGTCTTTTGCCCAAAATAAGAATCCTTCTGAGTCTGCAAAGGTTATGGTTGAATTGTATATAGACTGTATTTCTTTTTTATACTTAACTAGGTAATCAATATCATTGTCAATTAAAAATTTCTGATAAAGAGGAAGAAAAACATATGGTGCATGATGGCTTTCTGTATATCCCTTAGTAACTTTTCCATTAATAAATTCTGATGCGATTTCACCTTCAGCATTTAAATTATTAAAGAACCATTCAATGCCCTTATTAAATGCATCCCACTCTTCATAAATTGCGAGAGCTATTAAACACTCACAGTGATCCCAAGGATCACACTTACCTCTATGGTCCCAGTATATTGATCCACTCTCATTTTGATTCTCAATTATCCAATCCTTGGCAGGAACTAATTTAGTTTTAATCATTTTTGTAACTTCTTAAAATAAAAAGAAGTACTTTTTCCCAAAAATGGATTAAGAAAGTTATCCAAGACTCTTAAAATCATGGGATTTCTCAAAATTTGTATCTCTAATATCTTTTTATAAATTTTTACAAGAAGATTACTGTCTTGAGATGACCAAAATAGACATCTAAGCCACCAATAAGGACTATGTAAGGCATGATACTTTTCAGTCCTCTCTAGGCTATAACCCTTTTCTTCAACTTTTTCTTGAAGCACACTTTTTCTAAATATTCTTACATGACCACCTGGTATATTTTGATAATCTCTGGAGAGCAACCAACAAATTTTTTCTGGAAAATAAGATGGTACGCTTATGAGCAAATTACCACCAGGTTTAAGCAGTCTCGTTAACTCCTTGAGAGTTG
Organism: uncultured Rhodobacterales bacterium; assembly: GCA_964580005.1. Lineage (GTDB taxonomy): Bacteria > Pseudomonadota > Alphaproteobacteria > Rhodobacterales > Rhodobacteraceae > CACIJG01. The sequence continues at coordinate 7,083 of CAZOIZ010000012.1, read as the reverse complement.
CATCGACATCTGCAACGTGCTCTAAAACTTCAGAACAAATTATTGTCTCAAATGCATTATCACTAAAGGGTAAGTTATAAACAGAGCCCTGAAGAAAAGTTGATTCTTTATTAGAAATCGAGCTAAATAAAGTTAAATTTGTTTTCCCTTCCTGAAGCGAATTAGTGTCTAAATCAACTCCAACACAAGTGATATCAGGGAACTGATCCATAAAACCAAAAATATGCCTACCAGGTCCACATCCGGCATCAAGCATAAAAGAATCTTTTTTTGGATTAATATTATTAAAATTGAACGTTAACATGAATTAAATATTTCTATTATCTCTAAAAATTGTTCTTCGTAATCTAATGCAATTTTCTCCCAATTAAAAGTTTCATTTGCATACTGAGATCCTTTTTTAGCAAGGTCATTAAATGAAGGCCTATTTAGATAAAAATTTTCAATGCAATTTTTTAAGGCATCTGGATTTCCTGGCTCATATAACTGTCCAAAGTCTTGAATAATTTCAGGGAGTGCAGAAGAATTTGAAGAAATAATTGGAGTCCCACATGCCATTGCCTCAGCTGCTGGAAAACCAAAACCTTCATACAAAGAACTAATAACTGCAAGAGAGCTAGACTGATATTCATATGCAACTTCTTCTTTAGAAAGATTTGTTTTGAAGGAAACATGATTAGTAAGATTGAGTTGTCGAATAATTCTTTCTGTATGACCATTCTCTCTGGGATTTCCAACAACTGAAAGTTTTGTATTTGGATATTTATCTAAAATTAATGAAATAGCTCTAAGCGTAGTGTCTAGTCCTTTTAGAGGAATGTCAGCACTTGCCACAGTTACGATTTTAAATTTTTCTCTATTTAATCCATCATTTTTCTTAAAAACTTTAAGATCAAGTCCATTAGGAATAACATCAATTTTGTTTGAATCAATATTAAAATCAATCGCAATATCTTTCTTTGAGTTAAAAGAGGGTGTAATAATCTTTTGAAGTTTAGGTGCTACTTTTTTATTCATTTTAAGAAATGAATACCATCTTTTTTTAAAAAATCTTTGTATATAGCCATTTGAATAAATAAGATCATATTTAAAGTCTTTCGTTATAGGATGATGAATTATTTCAACAAAAGGATAATTCTTTTGAATTTCCAACATCCCTGAACTTAGAGACTGATTATCGATAACGATGTCATAATCTTTTTTCGGTGAGAGATATTTCTTAACCCTTTCTCCAAAAGAGTACATCTCTGGGAAACCACCTATCAAAGTTTTAAAAAAATCATAATAATCGAGATAGTCTCTATCTTGTTTATTCCAAAGCTTTAAAACCCTATCTCTAAAACTAAATGTTTCAAATAAATTTAAACCTTCCAATTTAATTAATTTAATTCCTGAATCAAGAGCTGGCATCGGAGGCCCTGAAATGATATCTATCTCATGTCCCCTTTTCAAAAGGGCATTTGAAAGTTCTTTTACAAAAATACCTTGGCCACCTGAGAAAGGTGCGCTCCTATAACTTAGTAGTGCAATCTTTAATTTATGCAAAATATTATTATATGTATGTCAGCCAGTTTCTTGAGTTATTGTCAGTTCCAAGAACTGCTTTCTCATAATTTGTTTGTATTTCTTTTGTGATTGGCCCAACAGTTCCATCAGAGATTATCTTTTCATCAACTTTTGTAATTGGGGTAACTTCTACTGCTGTACCAGTAAAAAATGCCTCATCACATTCAATAATGTGTTCATATGACCAGTCTCCCTCTTCAACTTTGTAGCCAAGATCTTTTGCGATCTCTATAACCGATTGTCGAGTGATTCCATTTAAACAATTCTTTGTTGTTGGCGTCATGATTAGGCCATCCTTTAAAAAGAAAATATTTTCTCCGCTTCCCTCTGAAATATAACCATCATTATCAAGAATTAATGCCTCATCAGCACCTTTTGCAACTGCATCTTGCAAGGCAACAATTGAATTTACATAAGTGCCAGTAATTTTATAGTTTGACCAATTCGGGTTTTTGTATTGTTTATATGGAGACTTGGCCACAGAAATTCCTTTATGTTTTGATTCAGGATCCATATATGAGGGCCATTCCCATGCTGCAATAATTACATTTACTGATAAATCTTCTGCTCTCAGGCCAAGTGATTCATTTCCCAGGTAAATTATTGGTCTGATATATGCCTCATCAAAATCATTTTTAAGTAATACAGACTTTTGGGATTCGATAATTTCTTCAATTGAATATGGAATGTCTATATTTACTATTTTTGCAGCTTCAAAAAGCCTTTCTGTGTGATCTTTAACTCTAAAAATTGCTGGTCCGCTGTCTGTATTGTATGCACGAACTCCTTCAAAAACACCAACACCATAGTGTAAAGTATGTGTCAAAGAGTGAACATTACATTCATCCCAGGAAACAAAATCTCCATTTTTCCAAATTTTTTTATTTTTGTAAGTTAAATCAAACATACTGGCATATTTATTATTAATAAAATCGAAGGTATTATGACAAACAAGCTATCAAATCAAAAGCAAATGCCAGAACTTGTAAAATCAATATTTAGGGAATATGACATAAGAGGGATTTATCCAGATGAGCTTAATGAAGATTCGATTGCTGAAATTAGTAAATCTATTGCTAAAAAATGCCACAAAGAATCAATTGATGAAGTTGTAATTGCTCGAGACGGAAGACTGTCTGGTCCGTCTCTTTTAGAGTCTCTCCAAGAATCTTTAAATAAGCATGGAATCAATACTATAAATATAGGACTGGCTACAAGCCCCCTTCTTTACTACGCAGCAAAAAAACAAGTTTCTAAGTCTGGAATTATGATTACAGGGAGTCACAATCCTAAAAACTATAATGGAATTAAGCTTGTTATAAATGATAAACCGGTATCTGGTACTGAAATATTTGAGCTTTCTAAAACAGATATATCTTCAGAAAACTCAAATGGTGAAAATAGATTCTTAGATATAAAAGATGAATATATAACCGAGGTTAAAAATAGCTTTAACTTTAAAAAACTCAAAGTAGTGGTTGATTGTGGTAATGGAGCTGCAGGAGTTATTGCTCCAAACTTATTAAGAGCAGTTGGCTGCGAAGTAATCGAAATATTCTGTGATGTAGACGGAAATTTCCCAAATCATCATCCAGATCCAGGAAAAGAAAAGAATTTAGTTGATCTTATTGAAAAGGTAAAAGAGGTCTCTGCAGATGTTGGTGTTGCCTTTGATGGGGATGGGGACAGGCTTGGAGCAGTAACTTCATCAGGAAGATTAATCTATCCTGATCAGATGATGATGTTATTCTCAAAAAAAATACTTTCAAATGAGGGAGACAAAACTATTATTTTTGATGTTAAGTGCTCAGATTTTCTTCCTCAAATAATTAAGGAAAACGATGGGATTCCATTTATGAGTCCTACTGGGCATTTCCATATTAAAAACAATATAAAAAAACATAATGCCGCACTGGGTGGTGAAATGAGTGGTCATATTTTCTTTAATGATATTTGGCATGGTTTTGATGATGGTCATTATTCTGCAGTAAGACTTTTAGATATCATGAACGAAACAGGATCATCGCTAGATGATTTATTGGACAGCCTTCCTGTTTCTTATTCAACTCCTGAATTAAATATAGATGTTCCCGAGGAGAGAAAGTTTCAAATAATTGAAGACTTTATTGAAAATGCATCAATTGATGGAGAGAAAGATTTTACCGATGGTCTTCGAGCCTCATTTGAAAATGGTTGGGCTCTCTTAAGGGCATCAAATACGACTCCAAAACTCGTCTTAAGATTTGAAGCAGATAGTCAAGAATCGCTAGAAAAAATTCAAAATAACTTTTTAGAAGAATTAAAAAAATTCTTACCAAATGAGGATATTAATTTAGAATAATATAAATGCCTAAAGAAAATAGGAAACAAATCATTCTTCAGTCGCTAGCAAGTCTGCTAGAAGAAAGAAATCTCTCTAAAGTTACAACCGCTTTATTGGCTGAAAAATCTTCAATCACAGAAGCAGCTTTATACAGACATTTCCCAAGCAAAAGATCTATTTATTTAGAATTGTTTTCTTTTTGTGATGAAACAATAATTTCAAAGTGTGCTGAGATTAAGAAAAACAAAGATAGCGCACAACAAAATGCAAAAAATCTGTTTATGTTTTGTATATTATTTATTGAAAAGAATAAGGGGTTTGCAAGACTTCTATCAAGAGAGGCTTTGAGTGCAAACGAACAAAATGTAGTTGATGCTACTAACCAGTTTTATGAAAGATTGGAGCTTAACTTTAAACAAATATTACAAAAAGACTCTGATTCGCTTGTATCACAGCCAGGGATAACATCTCATCTATTAATCACTTCACTTGAAGGCACAATCTCAAGATATATAAGATCAAAGTTTAAAGAAAAGCCAAGTACGTATATTGAAAATATTTGGACACTCTTAGAAATATCTCTTTTTAAATAAACTTATAAATCTTCACTTAAAAAAAGCTCAAAATAGCTTTCGTCTTCTGCAGACTTGCTAAGCTCTCCAGTTTTTTTATTAATCCTTACATAAGAAATGCCGTCAGGAAGAGTAAATTCATCTACATCGATCTTTTTAAAAGCAGAGTTCATGTAATCTATCCAGATTGGTAATGCTGTTGTAGAGCCAAACTCATTATCACCAAGAGATTCAAAATCATCATTCCCTACCCAAACCGTTGTTACTAAATTTGAGTTGAAACCACTAAACCATGTACTCACAGCATCGTTTGTAGTTCCTGTCTTCCCAGCAAAATCTTTTCTTTCTAAATATCGTGTAAGCCTTCCATTGGATCCTCTTTGGGAAGCTTCTTTTAGAATATCTTTCACCATAAATGCAACTCTTGGATCAATAACGGGGTCCATTTTATTGAGAGGTGGTAAAAGAAAATATGGCTTTGATGCATCTAGCTGCACTGTGTTGAGCCATGGAAAAGCGGAAATACTAGAGATATTTACAACATCTATGTCTGAGTGATCGAAAATGATATCTCCATTTTTATCCTTAATCTGACTTACATAATGAATATCGGAAATCATTCCACTATTTGCAAATACACTGAAGCCTCTTGCAACCTCTGCAGGAGAAAAATTACCCGATCCCAGAGCTAAACTTAGATCTTGGGGTAGCCTTTCTAAGCCAAAACCAAAATTATCAACGGTTTCAGATGATTTTTTTATACCAATTTCTCTTAAAAGCTTTATTGAAACAATATTTATTGATTGAACAAGCGCTTCCCTTAGAGTTGTTAAACCATAAAATTTGCCTGAATAATTTTCAGGTCTCCAAAAAGTTTCAAGATTTTCATCTTCAAAAATAATCGGTGCATCATTAATTAAAGATGATGGATTATAGCCTCCGCTGAAAGCTGATGCATAAATGAAAGGCTTGAAGACTGATCCTGATTGAGGATAAGACTGTCTCACTCTATCAAATTGAGAATCATTAAACACTGATCCGCCCACATAGGAAAGCACCTCACCGGTCTTTGGATTGAAAGAAATTAATGATGACTGTGCTTGAGGTATTTGATCTAACATAATTTGATCTTTTTCCACAGAAAGATAAACCAGATCTCCAACATTCAATAAGTCCATGAAACCTTTTGGAGCTGATCCTCTTCTATTCTCATCAATAAATTCTCTAGCCCAAGAATAACTTTCATCCCATTGAATAGTTTCAAAATTAAATTGCTCATTAATAGCTGTAAATCCTGAATCCCAGACTTCAATGACAATAGCTCTTTGATGAGATTGGATAAATGGATTTTCTTCAAAAATATCACGAAGTAAATCTTCTGATATGTTTTGGTAATTAATTGGGTCAGATTGAATTACATAATCTTGAGATAATAAAAAATTAAAATCTTCGCTTTCTATGGATTTAAAGAATTCATCACCTAGTCTGTCAATATAATTATTCTTTTCTCTCCAGCCATGCCTTTTATCATACTCAAATAGCCTTTTTGTTATTGCTTTATTTGCACTTTCTTGTAGCTCAGAATCAACAGTTGTATAAACAGACCAGCCTTCTTCATATGCCCTGATACCATATCTATTAATTACTTCAAATCTTGCAAGTTCGGCCAGATGGCTAGCTTCAAGATCGTAATTATTAATAGATATAGGAAGGTTTATTTCACTATTGATTGCAGTCTGATAGTCTTGCTCAGAGATAAAGTCTAAAAGCTTCATTCTGAATAAAACCCAATTCCTTCTCGCTTTAGTTCTCTCTGGATTCCTAATTGGATTTACTCTCGATGGAAGTTGGGCAAGAGAGGCAATTAAAGCTGATTCAGCTACTGTCAATTCTCCAACTGATTTCCCAAAATAAGTATTAGCAGCTGCCTCAATTCCATAAGATCTGTTACCTAAAAAGATTGTATTTACATATATCTCAAATATTTCTTCCTTTGAAAATGCACTTTCAAGATGAAATGCTAAAAAGATCTCTTTAATCTTTCTCCTTACTTTTTTTTCTCGGGTTAAAAGATAGTTTCTTACAACTTGCATTGTGATTGTTCCACCGCCAGTTGCATCTAGACCTACTCTTATATATTGAGAAAAAGCTCTTATCAAGCTTGGATACGAAACACCTCTATGTTGAAAAAAGCCGTCATCTTCTGCAGCTAGAAATGCATTCTTTAAATCTTCAGGAATTTCTTCAAAACCTAATGGTCTTCTTTTCTTTTCTCCAAATTCTCCAATTAATTTCTCATCGGATGTATAAATCTTTAGAGGTATTTGAAGTTTTGATTGATCAACATTGTCCACCCTTGGAAGTTCAGGTAATAAATAAAGGTATGTTGAGAGTATTATTGCTCCAACAAGAGTTGCAACAAAAATTGCAACTTTTAAGAATAACTCTAAAAGCCTACTAACCATATTTTTAATATTTTATATGTTTAGGTGCTAAAATTCGCAGCTTAATGATAAATCTTTTATGAATATTTATATTGTTGGGCCCATGGGATCAGGGAAATCCACAGTTGGGAAGATTGTAGCTCGTTCACTTTTTTTAGAGTTTTTAGATTCTGATGAG
>CAZOIZ010000011.1:0-21875 GCA_964580005.1 uncultured Rhodobacterales bacterium | reverse complement strand
AGATTTTAAGAAGGGCAAATGAATGGCGTAAAAAGTACGATTTTAAAGTTGACGTTATTACCTTTGATGGAGAAATTCTTTATGAATATGGTAAGACGAAAAATTAGTATTGTTATCTAATCAAGTAGAAGGAAGTATTTGCGCATTATGAGTGTTGGTAGAGTTGGTATGTTTAACTTTTTTACAGAAGCAGACTGTGAAAAATTTATTGCCATGCATACTACCAAAGTTCCCGAACTATTTGAACGTGGTTTATTAGAAATCACTTGGGTTCGAGCCAGTCCGGCGTCCGTGTTGATGTTTGTTATATTTGAAACTAAGGAAAAAGGTGATTTGCTTTTTAACGAAATGTCAAAATGGAGGGAAAAATACGATTTTAAAATCACAGATACTATCGTATTTGATGGAGATGTTATTCAACAACTAAGAAAACAATAATTATTTGATAATTAGCTTATGAGAGGCAATAAAATGACTGAAACCAATCTCATGTCGTATAATACCTTTACATTTAAAACGGAGGCTCAAATGCTTCTGCACATAAGGTTATGGGAAGAAAAAGGAAAGCTCCTTTTTGCAAAGCTCAAACAAAAAGGATGTACAAGATTCTGCTATAATCAAATTTGGAATAAAAAGGGTACTTATAAGACATCAACACTTTTTGAATATAATAGTCCGCAAGCATATAAGGATTGTCAAAAAGCCATTGATAATTTTCGGCAAAGTATAATGAAGGAGCTTGAAGCTATCAGTCCCGTTATTGAGTCCAGTAGAAACGTCATTCTTCAAGATCTGTACTGAGTGAACATTATTAAATTTTCAAATTTTATGAACGGTTTTATCATTTCATTGTCTTGGCCATTAGAAAAAGATCTAATGTATTAAATTGGAAAAATCTTTAATTTTTCAGAAGCTTGATTTTCATATCGCAACTATAGTGTTTAATTATCCCCATATACTTTATTGTCATAATGTATAAATGCCCATCAAAGAAAATTCGATAAAAACTTGCATCGTCTACGGGCATAAAATTTCCTTTTTCAAGTACTTCTAGACATTCGCTAGAGGTAACTTGGCTATCATGTATATTTTGCTCAGATACTGTTCCAGTATATGCAGGATTAAATATTAAGAGTATTATTAATATTATGTAAAGTCTTCGAATAATACCAAAAGACGCTTTGACTTTCTCAAGTATATGCTGGCTTGCTACTAGAGAAGATTTTTCAGCATACAACTTAGATAATTCTTTCATTTTTTAACTCTCTTTGCCGAGTTTGTAATAAAGGTTCTTAATTAATTTTGCCAATTTGGTAATGGATCATATCCTAATTGTAATAAAGCATGTGGGACATCAACAAATACCCAATTTTCAACTAGCAATTGATTTTCACGTCGCCACCAATCACATACTCGCATAAATATCCGTTCATTAGTTGGCTCTTGTCCAAGAAAGGGTTTGACATTTATTCCCGTTAGGGAGGGCCATCCTCCTGAACAAGTGTAATTTCCTTCACCAAATCTTGTGAAATGTTTAGTAAGTCCATTATTCTTAGATCCACCTGACCACCCTTCAAATTGGGACTCGAATGGAACCTGAAATGAAGCGAACTCGTCTACACCCACAAAGGAACCAAACGCCCCCGGCCCATACCACATCATATTTTTATGCCAATATGGACGCCAAGCTTCATCCTTTGTTGCTAGCTTTGATAGCATGTCTGTAACAAGGTTGTAACTCAATTCTCCTTCTCTTGGGTCACAATTGTATTTGTGGACGCCATCGTGCGACGCTGGCCCCTGTATCAAACCCGTATATCCTCGGGAATGTCCAGGCCCTATACCTATTGGCCATTGATTACAGGCAATCATTAGTTCCGGGATGTCTAAAAAAATGTAGCTTTCAACAGCTCCATAATCACCAATACGATGAAATTCTCCATAACGTAGATATGATAAGTCACCTGAAGCTTTTATGCCAAGCCAGTCTTTTGTAAATTGGCCTACGTAGTAACCGGTTGAACTAATCCATTTTTTACCTTCAAAAGTACCAAGCATAAAAATATCGTCTCGCCGATAAAGTCCCTGTAAAGAGTTTTGAAGGGGTAAAAGAAAATGTTCAAGGTAGGCTTTTGAGCCTTTTAGCTGATTCAATGGATGAACAATATTAATTATTGCGTCTTCTTGGAAGAAACCAGTAACGGCATGTTTTAAGGCGCTTGGGTACTTTAATGTCTCTGCATACCTTAAATAAAGTAAGCGCTCATCGTGTATCATCTTTTGATATTAAGTGAATTATAATCGACTAACAATTTTTATGTTGGCTGCAGATGATCTACCCTCATCCTGATTTATTTCACAGGTTACTTTTGATAATGGAGTGGCTTTCTCAAATAAGTCTAGGACCACAAGTATTGAAAATGCTACTCCAAGGCAACACTTCTGCCTATTTATCTACTTTTCAATTAAAGAGGAATTCTTCAACTAATGCTTTTGGAATCAAAATATCTCTAGCCTTCCCAAATTGCGATTTAAAAGCCACTACCATGTTTTGATGAGGAAGTATAAATATATATTGTCCTTGATATCCTAGCGCTAAAAAGTACTCAGTTTGCTCTACTGTATTATTTCCCATTCCCCAAGCCTTACGATAACTTATATCAGCCTTCCAAGCGGTTTCACTACTCCACCACTGATAGCCATACCCATTGTAGGGATATAATTTAAAGGGATTAAAGCGTCCTTTATTTGGGTAGGAATGGATCTTTAAAGACTTCTCTATCCAGGAGGAGCTTATAATCTGTTTTTTGTTCCATTCCCCTTTATTTAAATAAAGCAAACCAAATTTAGCCATATCTCTAGCAGACAACTTAAGATTGGAATAACCATGATTAATCCCTTGCGGATCCTTTTCCCATTTATAATTTTTTATTCCAATATGTGAAAACAGGTGTCTTTCTGCATATTTTGCCACTGAAGTTTCCGAAATTTCAGCAATAATGGCTGCTAAAATATGAGAGCCACCATTACTGTAGTTATAATATTGACCTGGTATTTTTTCTGTTCCCAATGAAAAAATATAGTTGACCCAATTTTTTGAATTCCTCAGGGCAAATACTCCTGAATAGTTCGAAAGATGATTATCTCTAGTTTTTAACCCAGAAGTCATTGTCAATAGATTTTGAATTCTTATACCCATCAGCTTTGGGTCATTTTTAATTACATTATTTTTTGAGAAAATTGAACCTAATTTCTGCTCTTCGCTTCTTATATGTCCTTTATCAATAGCAATACCGACAAGCGCTGAAGTGAAACTTTTTGTTACAGAATAAATATTACTAAGCGTGTGCTCATTTGTGTTATTAGAGTAAAACTCTCCAATCAAATACCCATTTTTAACTATTACGACACTGTCTATCGGAAATTGTTTTTTCCGTATAAATTCAAACATTTCGTGTATCGATTTAGGATCAAAATCTTGTGACTGTGGTGAACTTGTTTTCCATTCTGTGGTTGGCCAGTATTGTTTTCCAAAAGCTGGAGCTGAAATGAATAGGCCTAAAAATATGATTAATATCGATTTGGCGAGCATTTTTTTGATTCAGTATTAGAAATTAGTTAAAAAAAATATACCTCAACCACCTAAATTTGTCTTTTTTCTATGCGTGGGCAAGATGAATCGAAAATTACTGGTCCATCAATCATAGCATGTAGCCAAAGACGATAATAGCTGATTAGTCCGTCTTTTAATGTAAAGAAGCTAAATACATCCGCTGAAATTTCTTTCCCAGTTGCCTCACGTCTTAACCAGGGGCCCTTATGAATCCCAGTAAAAAACCAATGAGCCATGACTTCATCTTCATTTCCTACTATTTGCTTTATCTCAAGTTTTAACTCTCCTATCTGCGAACGAAATTTTTTGACATGAGCTATAAGCCCATCTCGTCCTACTGGCCCACCAAAGGCTCTATTGGCTTCATCAACCATATCTGGTTGTGTAATAGTCTCAATTAACTCCAACCGACCATTCTGACCAACCTCAATTAAATAAGTTTCCATTAATTTTTTTGAACTAATCAATTTTTAATAATCCCTAAGAACCGGTTTTGGTCGCACAGGCAAGCCTACTTGCTTCAAATATCATAGAAATAGTCGTGCCTGATAATGGCCCTTTTCTTCCTTAATTTAGTTTTGCTTTCAATTCTCTATAAATTTTCCAGGATACTTGTTAGCCTCTCAGCAACCGCTGCCTCTTCAAAGCTTTCCTTTATACAACCATTATCCTTAAGCCAATTAAGTTTGTAATTAGTAAACACTTCGATTTGCGGGGGGAAATCTAGCGCATCGTCCAATACACCGAGCTTAACACTGACAAGGCCCTCAAACAGTTCAGCCTTTGAATAAATTTTGCTGCCACAAGTGCCACAGAATTTACTATGTACTCTGTTTCCACTTCCACCTATATACTCATAAGAAGATAACTCGCCATCAACTGAGAAATTTTCCTCACTAAAAATCACACCAAGATGGAGGCTACCACTTAATTTACGACACCTTTGGCAATTGCAAGCCACACTTATTATTGGATCCTTGGCAGTGAATTTTACTTTTCCACAGTGGCATCCACCATTATGTTCAGCCATCTTGAAACCTCACCAGTTCTTTACGTACGATTTTAACTGCAAAAAATTTTTATGGAAGCCAAATAAATAGTTTTCTCGTTTATTTCACACCTAATTATATAAAACTTGTTTAGTGTTTATAAATCATCGCTTTAGGTAAAATAAGCTCTACATTATGGTGCGGCTGAGAAGACTTGAACTTCCACGGGTTTTACCCCACAGCGACCTCAACGCTGCGCGTCTACCGATTCCGCCACAGCCGCGTTACTAATACCATTTTCAATCTGAAGTTAGATATGATATTTTCCCCAAAAAAGCAACACGATTATATAAATGGTGCAAATGATAGAATGGAAACATGAGAAAAATGTCGTAGATTACAGAATTGCTGAGGAAGCAATGTCTAAACGTGTTGAAGGTATAATTTCAAACCGCATGACAGAGCTTATCTGGTTTCTAGAGCATGACAGCGTTTTTACCCTTGGTACATCGGCAAAAACTAACGACTTTAAGAACGATGTCAATATTCCGATTTATCAAACAAAAAGAGGTGGGCAGACAACCTATCATGGTCCCGGCCAACGAATTGTCTATCTGATGCTCGATTTGAGACATGGAAAAAAAGATATAAAACAATTGGTATGGGACATAGAGGAATGGCTGATTTTGGTCCTTAAAGATCTAGGCATTTCAGGGTATAGAATTCCTGGACTAGTTGGAGTTTGGGTTGAGGATCCTGGGAACGTTAATATAGATGGAACTTGTGATAAAAAAATAGCAGCACTCGGATTAAGGGTAAAGAAGTGGGTAACATTCCATGGTCTAGCATTGAACGTAAACCCCAACCTTAATTTTTTTACCAGCATTAATCCTTGCGGTATATCTGGGAAAGGAGTGACATCTTTACATGAGCTAGGAGTTAAAATAAAAACAGCCGATGTCGATAAGATATTTAAGCAAACTTTTTCAACAATTTTTACAAAATGAGCAATCTTACATGTGCGTCGAACAGTCTCTAAATTTTGGGTGGAAAACTTGATAAGTATGTACTATATATATGGGGTTAATCAATTTGCTGTCAGTGCTAAAGGGGGTGTCTTTTAATGGTTGATGTTACAGATCAGATTTTACACGAACACGAAAAGAAAAATTTCTTTACTCGTTGGTTTATGTCAACAAATCATAAGGACATAGGCATTTTATATATATTTACTGCAGCTCTACTGGGTTTTATCGCAGTGGCATTCACCGTTTATATGAGATTAGAGCTTATGGAACCAGGGGTCCAGTATATGACCAATGCCGATGGTGAGCCAAATGGACATATGTGGAATGTTTTAATCACTGGTCATGGTGTATTAATGATGTTTTTCGTTGTAATCCCAGCTCTCTTTGGTGGTTTTGGTAATTATTTTATGCCCTTAATGATTGGTGCACCTGACATGGCATTCCCGAGAATGAACAATTTATCGTATTGGTTATACGTCGCAGGTTCATCGCTCGCGGTATGTAGTTTATTGGCACCAGGAGGAAATGGTCAGTTAGGATCAGGTGTAGGATGGGTGTTATACGCACCTTTATCAACTTCTGAACAAGGGATGTCAATGGACCTAGCAATCTTTGCTATACATCTATCCGGAGCCTCGTCAATACTAAGCGCTATAAATATGATCACAACGTTTTTAAACATGCGTGCCCCAGGCATGACCTTACACAAAACACCTCTTTTCCCGTGGTCAATTGTGGTCACAGCCTTTCTGATACTACTATCTTTGCCCGTGTTGGCTGGAGCTATTACAATGCTTCTAACTGATAGGAACTTTGGAACCACATTTTTTGATCCTGCCGGGGGTGGAGACCCTGTACTGTATCAGCACTTACTTTGGTTTTTTGGCCATCCAGAGGTTTATATGATTGTTATTCCAGGCTTTGGAATAGTAAGTCACGTTATTTCGACATTTTCAAAGAAGCCAGTCTTCGGCTATTTACCAATGGTTTATGCAATGATTGCAATTGGTGCCTTAGGTTTCGTCGTATGGGCGCATCATATGTATACCGTAGGCATGTCAGTCACACAGCAAGCATATTTTATGTTAGCCACAATGGTTATTGCCGTGCCAACCGGAATAAAGATATTCTCATGGATTGCTACGATGTGGGGTGGTTCGGTTGAATTTAAGACACCAATGTTGTGGGCAATAGGCTTTTTATTTCTCTTCACCGTAGGTGGAGTGACCGGTATAGTTTTAAGCCAAGCAGGAATCGATAGGGCATACCATGACACTTACTATGTTGTGGCTCACTTTCACTATGTTATGTCTTTGGGTGCAGTATTCTGTATCTTCGCGGGAATATATTACTGGATAGGTAAAATGTCTGGTCGTCAGTATCCAGAATGGGCTGGGAAATTACATTTTTGGGCGATGTTTATTGGATCAAATATAACTTTTTTCCCACAGCATTTTCTTGGAAGGCAAGGAATGCCAAGAAGATATATTGATTATCCTGAGCAATTTGCACTATGGAACTACGTATCATCTATTGGGGCCTTCATATCATTTGCATCTTTTATATTTTTCTTTGGAATCATCTTCTACACATTGATGTGGGGAAGACGAGTAACAGAAGAAGCATATTGGGGGAAACATGCAGATACATTAGAATGGACTTTGCCAAACCCACCACCCGAGCATACTTTTGAAATATTACCTACAAAAGATATGTGGGAGTCTAAGTCAACTAGCCACTAGTTTACCTTGTTTTAATGCTGAGAACGCTTGATAATACAGGGGATAAAAACGACCCCACATTTCTGAGAATGCGATTGGTTCCAAATAGATCTCTAGACGCCTATGGAACCAAGTTGGTTTTCTGCGTGATAGCGTGCGGGTTTTTGCTTCCGATATTACCTTTCATTGGCAACCCAATAGGAATGACACTGACGATTTTTTCAGGATTGACGTTCTATCTTTTTCTAACCCTGCTTCAAAAGAATTTTCAACAAGGCAATACTTTTGAAGAGATCTTAATTTCTAAAAATAAGATAATAGTAATACACCAGGAAAAAAATAAAGAGCAAAAAGCTTGGGAAGGGAACCCATATTGGACTAGAGTGCACTTGGACTTTAATAATTCAAAATTAAAAAATTACCTAACCTTAGCAGGTAAGGGAAGACACATTGAATTAGGAGCTTTTTTAAGTCCAGGTGAACGGATTGAGCTACGAGACAAAATACAAAATGCGCTGGCTAAAGCTAACAGTGCATGATATATCAACTTTGATAGATCTTCTTGAAGTCGTATGAAAATAAATGCTAATGAAACCCCTGGACTCCAGTTTAAGCGTTTCGCCTTGCTTGGCATGTCTGGGCTGGGGAAAACATTTATCTCTCGATCCTTGGTAAAACAAGATGATTGGTTGCACTATTCAGTTGATTATGAAATAGGTAAAATTCTATTTAAAAATAAGCATAGAAATTTTCTTGATGGTTTTGAAGTTGGTAATTTAACGAACTTATCTGATTTTCTTGGTAAACCTGGTTGCCCTTCGATGGGAGGAATACCATTTTCGGAATATTTAACACGCCAAAAACTACACCGCGATGCAGAAATTAAAGCTACCCTTAATGCGAGTTCATTAGTTGATAATTCGCCGGAGTTATCTCACTTTGTGTGTGATACCTCTGGTTCAATTTGTGAGTTGGTGAACCCTTTCGATGAAAATGATGCAATACTAAAATCACTATCCAAGAACTTTCTAATTATCTGTCTTGAAGCACCCGACTCCATATATCAAATATTAATTGACAGATTTCTAGCCAAACCTAAACCAATGTATTATGAAGAAAATTTTCTACACTCTTTATGGCAAAGTTTTAAAAATGATACTTCAAATATTAATGATCAGATAAATCCAGATGATTTCATGATCTATGGATTTAAGGCTCTTATTAAAAGAAGAAAAGCAATTTTCGATTCCATCTCCAAAAATTGGGGTATATCATTAAATTTTGAGAAATTGCGTGTGATTAAATCCGCTGCCGATTTAGTGGAGGCAATACAGTTTGAGATCGCAAGTAAAATAAAGAGCTAATAATGCCAATAAAAATTCCAAAAAATTTACCAGCCTTCAATATTCTTCAAAGCGAAGGTGTTATGGTAATGTCAAGTCAATTAGCTGAGAAGCAAGATATCCGTCCTCTTCAGATAATATTACTCAACTTAATGCCAGAAAAAATAAAAACGGAGACTCAATTTGCACGGCTCATAGGAGCCACTCCTCTGCAAATAGAGTTTACATTGTTACGAGTAACATCGCACGTTTCAAAAAATACTTCGAAAGATCATTTAGAAAATTTTTACAAGACTTTTGATGGTGTGTATGATCAAAAATTTGATGGGCTCATAATCACCGGAGCACCTATAGAGCACTTGCCATTTGAAAAAGTTGATTATTGGGGAGAACTAGAGAATATCTTTGAGTGGACAAAAAAGTCTGTGCACTCTGTTTTTGGAGTTTGTTGGGGCGCTATGGCTATGCTTTACTATTTTCACAAAATAGATAAGCTGAAACTAGAGAAAAAGGCACTAGGATTATTCAGACATAAGAATAGGAAGATAACCTCGCATTTTTTAAGAGGTTTTTCAGATGATCTGATTGTACCGGTAAGTCGCTGGACAGAGATATCACAAAAAGATATTAAAGATAATTCAAATTTAGAAATACTCTTAGAGTCAGATGAAGTTGGTCCTTGCCTTATTGAGGATAAAGTAAACAACTTTTTATTTCTTCTTAATCATTTGGAATATGACAGTAATACGTTAAACGAAGAGTATGTGAGAGATTTAGCGAAAGAGAAAAATCTACAAGTTCCACAGAACTATTTTCCCAATGACGATCCTCAACTCAATCCTATAAACAGATGGCGTAGTCACGCGCATCTCTTATATGGGAATTGGATCAACGAAATTTATCAGACAACACCATTTGACTTACAAAAGATAGGCTTGAAACAAGCATAAATTTAGGGTTATTCTTTAGTATGCGTCATTCACCTCCACAACACCCGCAGTTTTATGTTACAGCACCTCAGGATTGTCCTTATTTAGAAAATAAAGTAGAAAGAAAACTATTCACAGCTTTATATGGCAGTAATTCTAGTCGCCTTAACAACTCTTTATCAAAACAAGGATTTAGAAGATCGCAAAATGTCTTATACAGGCCTTCCTGTTCGAATTGTACTGCTTGCATGTCTGCAAGAATACCTAGTAAAGACTTTAGCCCCTCTAAATCGCAAAAAAGAATTTTAAGTAAAAATGAAGATTTAGTAAGAACCATTAATCCTCCACTCGCTACAGATCCACAATTTGAGCTTTTTAAAAATTATATAAATAAAAGACACTCGAACGGAGGCATGTCTGATATGGACAGCGACGACTTTACATCTATGATTGAGGAGACAAATGTAGAATCAAAATTAATCGAATATTATATAAAAAGAAATTCAAAGCTAGAACTTATAAGCTTTTCATTAGTCGACATCTTAGACGATGGAATCTCCATGGTATATTCCGTTTTTGACCCTGAATTAAGCGATCGGAGCCTTGGAACATATATGATTTTAGACCATAGTAACTTAGCATTAGAGATGAACCTCGAATTTGTTTACTTAGGTTATTGGGTGAAAGGTAGTTCAAAAATGGATTATAAAAGACGCTTCAGTCCTCTAGAAGTTTTTACAAATGACAAATGGACCTGTGCAAGCAAATCTAAAGTCACTAAAATAGAGTCAGACAAACATGATCAACAGAAACATGGTGTCCCTATTTATCTACCATCAGAGGAATAGTTATATCAAAAATTTAGTGACAAGTCTCTATGGTTAGCATTACATCGTGCCAGATATAAGGCTAAGTCTTTATTAAACCTTTCCTGTGCCCTAATACCCAAAGATCCTTTAGTCTTGTCTAGGAATGTTTTCAAGCTTACCTCGAGAGGAGCTTTAGCTATATTAACCCAATTGTGAAGTTCTGTGATTTCTTTCAAAGCTGCATCAAGGTTCTTATTCACTTTTTCTTCTTTAACGTTCTTTTTCTTTAGCTCTCTTATCGCCTTTGATAACTTACTTTTAAACTCGCTTGTTCCTTTTACCTGACCTACTTTCTTTGAAAAGTCATTAAATGTTTTTATTCTTTCCTCCTTCGAAACCTCAGAGGACTTTTGCAAAATTGATTCATACTCGGTTTTCAATTGTGATATTTCTGTATTTGAAGAAAGAATTAATGATAGTTCCTCAACCGCCTTAAAAGAGTTTTCTCCAGCTCGCCTATACATATTTCTATGCTTCTGTTCTTCTTTCATTAGACTTTTAAATTCTTTATAAATTTGATCCCAATTCTCGGGTTTTTGTTGATTTATTTCATCAATCTCTTTTTCAACTTCTTTGATTTCATTCTCAATAGCTTCCACTGCATCAGAATTTTTCAAGGTTTTCTGAAGAACCTGATCCTTCTTAAGCTCTTTTATTTCACTCTTTTTTTGATTAATACGGCTTTCTAATCTCCTGACCTTATTCAAAATTGGTCGATATTCTATTGCTTCTTTTTCTATTATACTTTCTTGTTCTATAGCGCTCTTTAGAGAAAATATAGCCGCTTCAGCATCTTCCACAGCATTGGTCAAGTTGGCCTTTATTTTTTTTGGCAGCATGCTTATATCAACCCCACCAAGTTCTTGAACTGCACTCTGCACAAAATTATCGTTAGAAAAAAGCACATTTGCACTATATTGCTCAATACAATATTGAAGCCGAGGGTTTTTTGGCGGTGGTGAGTTTTCAGATAAAAAACTAGTTCTATTTGGAAGATAATTTACTAGTGCAGGATAATAGCCGACTATAAAAAGAGCTAGTATCTGAAGCATTATAAATGGTACAACACCTTTATACATTTGTACTGTTTTGACGATAGCGGGCGCAACTCCTCTCAAGTAAAATAGCGCAAACCCAAAGGGTGGTGTCAGAAAAGATGTTTGTATATTAAGGCCTATCATTACGCCAAGCCATACCGCAGTTATATTAGCAGATGGATCAGCCAACAGTATAGGAGCGACTATTGGAACTACAACAACAGCTATCTCAATGAAATCAAGGAAAAATCCTAAAACAAAAATAACAGCCATAACAATTATAAATTTTGCCCAAAACCCTCCTGGCAATGAATTCAAGAATTCTCTTACTAAGTCCTCTCCTCCGAATGCCCTAAAAGCTGCGGTAAGTACAGCAGCACCTAAAAGAATAATAAAAACTAGGGATGTGGTTTTTGCAGTCTCTAACATTACATCATTCAAAGTACCCTCGATCCTATACAGCCTTAGAGAACTCCAGACGAGCGACACAATAAACAAAGTAGCTCCAATAATTCCAACAATTATACCCGTCAAATCTCTTCCATCCTGAATGAGTAAAATGTTCATATCAAAATTTGAGAGGGCAAAGGCCATTATAAGAATAGAAAACAACAGAATAATGGCCGGCAAATAAGCAGTGTAATCTTGTTTTGGGTTCAACCTGTATCCAGCCATCACAAGAGCACCTGCCGCACCAATAGCTCCCGCTTGATTAACAGTTGCTATTCCAGTGATGATTGATCCTAACACTAAGACAATAAGCGTAAGTGGTGGTATTAAAATAAAGCCAACCCTAAACCAAAACGCGGCATCCATTTTCCCGTTATATGGCACAGATGGGGCCAAACGTGGAAAGAACAACGCCAATATAAGAATAAATATCATGTACAACAAGACCAAAACCACGCCCGGCACAAAAGCACCCAAAAACATCTCCCCGGCACTTGTCGAAGTTACATCCATTACCGAGGGCATCGAAAGATCTCCTGTTGCCTCTTTATGCAAGGACTTTCGAATAGAGCTCGCTTGGTCCGCTGCCGACCCGAGTTGATCAGCTAAAATTATAAGTACTATTGACGGTGGAATGATCTGTCCAAGAGTTCCAGATGCCGCAATTGTCCCAGTGGCAAGTGCAGGAGAGTATTTGTTGCGTAACATGACAGGCAAAGAAATTAAGCCCATCGCTACCACTGTTGCCCCTACAATCCCGGTGGTAGCAGCTAATAGAGCTCCAACAAAGACAACAGATATTCCAAGCCCTCCCGGCACCGGGCCAAAAAGATTAGCCATAGTAACCAATAAATCTTCTGCGATCTTAGACTTTTGAAGCATTATTCCCATAAATATAAATAAAGGAATCGCAATCAAAGTATCTCTTTCAACATCCCAATACACAAATCTCAGATTGGTAACACCAGCTGATAACCATTGGTAGGGACTACCACTGTGGAAATAAGCGGCAGAGTCGCTCTCAATTAAATAACCAAATATAGCAGCTGCCACGATAGAAATAATTGCCGCGCCCGGGAGGGAAAATGCCACTGGATAACCAGATCCTAAGGCAAAAGCCATAGTTAAAAATAAAACCGCTAAAAAAAATAGTTCCATTTAATGACCTAACTGTATTGATGTATCGCGTTTTCCTGGTTCTCCATTCATGTCAGCAATGCTATCAAAAAATTGAACTATAAATTGAATCATCATTGTAGCACCAAATATTCCTAAAAACATAGCCATCTGATATTTAATGAACATTCCATTTATACCCTGATTCGTAATTTCAAATACTAATAAAGGGGAATTTATGATAGACGTCTTTCCATTAAATCCGATAATTACAATTACAACCATTGTCACAACACCCAATACGTATGAGCCCCACGCGTTTACATACGCTTTAACCTTTTCACTGAGACCTGCGTATACTACGTCCACTCTAACATGACCCTCATCATAAAGAGTGTAGGCTGACGCAAATAAAAATAATGCGGCATACCAATATCTTACCAAATCTGCCATAAACGACTGTTCGTACGAAAATAGGTACCTAGAGATTACAATCACGAGCTCAGCGAAAACAATTAAAAGGGCCAACCATGTCCACCCTAATGTCTTTGTGAAGTTTGCAACTATAAAACCCAAAAGTATAAGGGGAATGTGTATGTAAGGACCCACTACATTTCCGAGACCTAATGCTCTAGACGTTGATTCACCAACAATAAATTTTAACACATCTATTGATCTCAACAAAGCCAACAAAAAGTCGATACAGCCTATAAATAGAACCGCAAAAAAGCATCCTCTCAAAAAGTAAACATTAAAATCATGCAATTTTTTTGCTTGGTCTCTGTAACTCTCGGTAATTGTCCTATTTACATACCACACGCCAACAGCAGTGAAAGCAAGATATATTAACAAAGAAACAATTCCAGTAGAACTAAACCCAGTAAATAATGATGACAATCTTTCGAAACCAAAGTAAATATTTAAAAAATTGTTAATCAAAAATGCTACCAACAAAGAAACGGTAGTCCATCCAAGGTACCTCTTCCATACCCCTTTTACTGCTTGTCCGTTCATAGCAAATTCTGTCATCGTATTTTCCATTTAGTGGTTGGCGAGTAATAATTCTCGCCAACCGAAAATTAAAAGCGTTTAGGCTTCCATACCTAAAACTCTGTTTCTTTGGTTAACAAAGGTACCTTCGAATTTCGCCATTGTACCACCAATTTCTCTAAGAGCTTTTTGGAAAGCGTCATCAATCTTTTTAGCTAACGCACTGTGATCTCTCACCTCTTCAAAGACCTCAGCAGCAGCGTCACCGAAAGAGTCCCAAACTTCATCACTAAAGGCTTTCACTACTACACCCTGCTCGTTGATGAGTTTTCCAAGATACTCACCATTCTTAGCTAGAGCTTCTTCATACTGAGCAGCCTGCTCTTCATAAGCAGCAGCTGTTATAACAGCCTTTTCCCACTCTGTCATGCTTCCCCAGAGGCTTGCATTGAATGCAAAAGAAAGTCCTCCACCTGGTTCGTGCATTCCACCTGTATAATAGAATTTGGCTGCTTCATAAAATTTCATGAAGTAGTCATTATAAGGACCAACCCACTCAGTCGCATCAATTGAACCAGATACTAAGTTCTCGTAAATTTGACCGCCTGGAAGTGTAACAGTTGTGCCGCCAAGTTTAGATATAACTTGTCCGCCTAACCCTGGAATACGCATTTTGAGACCCTTAAGGTCATCCGCACTGTTAATTTCCTTATTAAACCAGCCACCGGCCTGAGTTCCAGTTGAACCACAAGTAACGGCTTTCAGACCAAACTCTCCTGAAACTTCATCCCAAAGAGCCTGACCACCGCCAAATTTGACCCATGCACACCACTCAGGACTAGTCATGCCGAAAGGAACCGATGTCCAATAAGCTAGACCTGGGTGCTTTCCTGTGAAATAATAGTCAGCAGAGATGTAGCATGAGGAATTACCAGAAGCCACTTCGTCAAACACATCAAGGCCACCCACTTTCTCTCCAGAAGCAAAGTACTCCATAGTAATTCGACCTTCTGACAGCTGAGTTATTCTATCCATAAGCCTTTGAGCTGAGACTCCAAGACCAGGAAAGTCTCTAGGCCAACTCGATACACACGTCAGCACTTTTCTCTCTTGTGCTACAGCTGGTGCAGCTAATGCAGCCCCAGCTACTGCGGCAGTTCCTAAACCTGCCTTTGTAATAAAATCACGTCTTTTCATATTTCCTCCAAACTATGTTGATTGATAACCAATAACTATATAAATAACCTCCTTATATAGCCTAGTTAATTATCAATATCAAGCACATAAAGATTCCATCTTTTGAGTGCCTCTTTACACCATGCCAACCCTTTTTATTTTCGGCCCCGATTACTAGTTACAAATTCAAGTTGCTCAAAGTTAAAATTTAATTAAACTCTTTAAAAACAATAAGGATTACCTTAAAGTTTAGGACTACACCACGTTATATAACCACAGAGAACTTAAAATGACACAGGCTAATAAAATTACTGGAGCGCAGATAGTAATAAAAGCGTTGATAGACCAAGGAGTGGATACAGTCTTTGGTTATCCTGGGGGAGCGATTCTACCGATTTATGATGAACTATTTCAGCAAAAAAAAATCAAACATATTCTTGTCAGACATGAGCAAGCAGCTACGCATGCTGCTGAGGGCTATGCAAGATCAACCGGTAAAGTCGGTGTGGTTTTTGTCACATCTGGACCAGGCGCTACAAACTCAGTTACGGGACTAACGGACGCACTAATGGATAGTGTCCCAATCGTGGTTATTAGCGGTCAAGTGCCAACCTTTATGATAGGAAATGATGCTTTCCAAGAAGCAGATACAGTCGGAATTACAAGACCCTGCACCAAACACAACTGGCTTGTCAAAGATACAAACAAATTAGCCGACACAATTCACAAGGCCTTTGAGGTTGCGGGTAGTGGGAGGCCTGGACCTGTTTTGGTAGATGTTCCAAAAGATGTTCAGTTTGCTTCCGGCCGCTATACCAAGAAAAACGAAATTAAAAAGAACTTTATTAAGAGAGCGCCCTCTATTGATCTTAATATGTTGGACGAAGCAATAAATAGATTAGTGCTAGCAGAGAGACCAATAATTTATAGTGGAGGAGGCGTTATAAACTCAGGCCAATCTGCAGTAAATTCACTCAGAAATTTGGTTGCTAGTACAAATTTTCCTATAACTTCTACCCTCATGGGGTTAGGTAGTTATCCTGCTTCAGGGAAAAACTGGTTAGGAATGTTAGGGATGCATGGCACTTATGAAGCCAATATGGCTATGCACGATTGTGACTTCATGCTTTGTATTGGAGCTCGCTTCGACGACAGAATAACAGGAAGAATTGATGCTTTTAGCCCCAACTCATATAAAGTACACGTAGACATTGATCCATCTTCCATAAATAAAAACGTAACTGTAGAGGCACCTTTAATTGGCGATGTTTCGCATATACTAAGCACGCTAATTACTCGATGGAAGGAAAGTGGTTCTAAAGTAAATAAGAAAAAATTAAGCGATTGGTGGAAATCCATAAATGATTGGAAGGGCGTAAAATCGCTTGGCTTCGAGAATTCTTCCAATGTTATCAAGCCTCAATATGCTGTTCAAAGATTAGAGGAGTTGACTAAGTCCCACAATAGATTTGTATCTACTGAGGTAGGTCAACACCAAATGTGGGCTGCACAATTTATGGGATTTGAAGAACCTAATAGGTGGATGACATCGGGAGGATTAGGGACAATGGGTTATGGGTTTCCGGCATCGATAGGAATTCAAATCGCCCACCCAAACTCTCTTGTAATCAATGTCGCAGGAGAGGCGAGCTGGCTAATGAACATGCAAGAATTAGGAACCGCTGTACAATACCGATTACCCGTAAAACAATTTATCTTGAATAATGAGAGGCTAGGTATGGTTAGGCAATGGCAGGAGTTACTACACGGAGAACGGTATTCTCATAGCTGGTCTGACGCTTTGCCTGATTTTGTTAAGCTGGCAGAGGCATATGGAATAAAGGGCATAAGATGTGAAGATCCAGCAAGGCTAGACGATAGTATCAAAGAAATGATTGAGTATCCAGGCCCAGTTATATTCGATTGCTTGGTTGAAAAGCATGAAAATTGTTTTCCTATGATACCATCTGGTAAAGCTCATAACGAAATGATTCTTGGGGAGCAAACTGAAGAAAATAGTATTTCAGATGATGGTGCTGTATTGGTCTAACTTAAATAGAAAGAGCTTAGAGAGATGTCTTTAAAACTGAAAAAAGGGGTAAATAAACAAAGCGCTTACAACCTCAGAGACCCTAATCTAGACTATGAAGCTGCACACACTCTTTCGGTTATTGTTGATAACGAATCTGGTGTTCTGGCGAGGGTTATTGGCTTATTTTCTGGCAGAGGCTATAACATCGACAGCCTAACTGTGGCGGAGGTGGATCCTAATGGACATAGGTCAAGAATCACAATAGTTACAACTGGAACTCCAAAAGTTGTAAACCAAATTAAAGCACAACTGAATAGAATGGTTCCAGTCCACGAGGTAATAGATCTCACGCTTAAAGGCAAAGCTGTTCAAAGAGAACTTGCAATATTTAAGGTAGTTGGGAATGGCAATCAGCGAGTGGAGTCTTTAAGGCTTGCCGATGTGTTTAGAGCAAAAGTGGTGGACAGCACTTTGAAAAGCTTTACGTTTGAGCTAACAGGCACTTCAGAGAAGATAGATGCGTTTGCTGAGCTAATGACTCCTTTAGGTTTAAAAGAAATAGCCAGAACAGGAATCGTCGCTTTACTTAGAGGCGACAATTCTAGCTAAGTATTTTAGCTGCAACCAGAGGTACTCCCGCATGTGTTGCATTTTAAACATGTCCCGTTTCTAACCAATGTAAAATTACCACATTCATTACAAGGATCACCTTCATAGCCTTGCATCTTAGCCTTTGTTACTTGATCAGAAATTTGTAAAGACTCTGTTACATTAACCTTTGTTGAATTACCTGAGGTTTCCACCTTCTCTTGGGGTTTGTCATTCACTGTAGGGAACCTTTTTCTTAGATAGCCCGAGCTAGAAAGCTCTTTAATCATCTTAAGAGACTCCTCTGCCTTCCCAGGGCCAACATCTTTAGATGAATAACTAGTCTCCACTTTTTCACCTAAAGTATCGAGATTATCCTCAGGTATGGAATGAGCCAAATCCGTTCGATCTAAGTAGGATATAGCTAACTCCCTGAATATATAATCCAAGATTGACGTAGCATTTCTTATTGTGTCATTACCTTGCACAAGCCCTGCAGGTTCAAATCTAGTAAAGGTAAAAGCTTCCACAAATTCGTCGAGTGGCACGCCATATTGTAACCCTACCGAGACCGCGATTGCGAAGTTATTCATCATGGCTCGAAACGCTGCCCCTTCTTTATGCATATCTATGAAAATTTCTCCTAGTTTCCCATCACCATATTCCCCAGTACGAAGATAGACTTTGTGGCCTCCCACAACTGCTTTTTGCGTATATCCCTTTCTTCTCTCAGGAAGCTTTGACCGGCCCTTTGATATTTCTTTATATACAATCTGCTCTATCACTTTTTGTACGTTTGGTTCTTGGGTTGTATTTTCTTCCAACTCATCACCTTCATCCTCTATTAATGCCGCTGACAGAGGTTGGGAAAGCTTTGAGCCGTCTCTGTAAAGCGCATTGGCTTTAACCCCTAGGGACCAACTTAATTCGTAGGCATCCTTACAATCCTTGATGGATGAGTTTCCTGGCATGTTTATAGTTTTTGAAATAGCTCCAGAAATAAATGATTGTGCTGCAGCCATCATATAAATGTGACTTTCAACTGAAAGATATCGTTTTCCTTTTTTTCCGCAAGGGTTAGCACAATCAAAAACTGGGAGGTGTGCTTCCTTTAGGAATGGAGCTCCTTCTAAAGTCATTGTTCCACACACATAATCGTTTGCTTGCGATATATCATCGTTGTTGAAACCTAAGTGCGCCAACAAACTAAAGCTTGGGTCATTGAGTTTTGCCATAGGTACTCCCAGAGTATCTCGACAAAATTCTTGCCCTAATGTCCATTGATTAAAAACAAACTTAATGTCAAAAGCTGTTGGCAGAGCTCTTTCTATTTTTTCGATCTCTTTATTTGAGAAACCGTGTCCTAACAAGGAGGTCGGATTTATTTTCGGGCAGTTTTCTAAAGAGCCGCTGCCTACCGCGTAGCTAACTATAGAGTCTATTTTTTGCTGATCATAACCAAGCACTCTTAGCGCATTCGGAACCGATTGATTTATTATTTTGAAATATCCGCCTCCTGCTAGCTTCTTGAACTTTACCAAGGCAAAATCGGGTTCAATACCTGTTGTATCGCAATCCATTATCAACCCTATTGTTCCAGTAGGCGCTATCACGGAGACCTGGGCGTTTCTGAAGCCGTATTTTTCACCTAGGGCTAGTGCCTGCGTCCAAGCTTCTTGAGCAACAGCAACAATGCTAGGGTCGGGGCAACTCTTGGTATCAAGTGGTACCGGCATGACATTCACTTTGTCATAGCCACTTTCCTTTCCAAAGGCTGCCCTCTTGTGATTCTTTATAACTCTCAACATATGTTTTTTATTTTTTAAGAATCTTTTAAATGATCCTACCTCTCCAGCTAGTACCGCAGAGGTCTTATAAGAAATACCAGTCATTAAGGCCGTTATTGCTCCGCAGATAGCTCTACCTTCTTTACTATCATACGATAACCCCATGTTCATTAGTAACCCCCCGAGATTGGCATAGCCTAACCCGAGAGTTCTATAATCAAAAGATCCTTCAGCTATTTCCTTGCTAGGGAATTGTGCCATCATAACAGAAATTTCCAAACTCAGAGTCCACATTTCCACGGAATGCATAAAACTATCGTGGTCAAACTTTCCGTCTTTCAAATATTTTAGAAGATTAATTGATGCCAAATTGCAGGCTGTATCATCAAGAAACATATATTCAGAGCAAGGATTAGAGGCTCGTATATCACCGTCTTCTGGACAGGTATGCCAAGCATTGATGGTATCGTGATATTGAATACCTGGGTCTGCACAAGACCATGCAGCGTGAGATATCTGATCCCATAGTTCTCTTGCTTTTACTTTTTTTAGTGCCTTCCCATCTGTTCTTTTTAACAGTTCCCAGTCTTTATTTTCTTTAACAGCTGCTAAAAATCTGTCTGTCACTCTCACTGAATTATTAGAGTTTTGGCCGGATACGGTCAGATATGCTTCAGAATCCCAATCCGTATCATAGGTTGGAAAAGTTATTTCTCTGTAGCCCTGCTTTGCATATTCCAGAATTCTATTTATGTAGGTATCTGGTATCATACTTTCGCGTGCCTCTCTTATGGCAGTGTTTAGTGATCTATTAAGTTTTGGATTTGTGCTATTCTTTTTATCAACATTTTCAGAATGTACTGCTTTAAAGATCTTGTTTAGCATTTTCTCGTGTAACTTTGACCCCGCAACTAGTGCGGCTACTTTCTGCTCTTCGATGACTTTCCAGTTTATAAACTCCTCGATGTCGGGATGATCTACATCACATATAACCATCTTTGCAGCTCGCCTTGTTGTTCCTCCCGACTTTATTGCACCTGCTGATCGATCTCCTATTTTTAAAAAAGACATCAATCCTGATGACTTTCCACCACCTGTCAATCCTTCAGCACTTCCTCTCAATGTGGAAAAATTTGTTCCCGTTCCTGAGCCATACTTAAAAAGTCGTGCTTCCCTTTTCCAAAGGTCCATTATGCCACCATCATTAACAAGATCGTCTTGTATTGATTGGATAAAACAGGCATGAGGCTGTGGGTGCTCATACGCTGATTTAGACGTCGTCAATTTGTGTGTCTTGTAATCCACATAAAAGTGACCCTGGCTTGGACCATCTATGCCATAAGCCCAATGCAGTCCGGTGTTGAACCATTGTGGTGAGTTAGGTGCGCCCATTTGATTAGCAAGTATGAACCTCATTTCATCATAATAGATCTTTGCATCTTGCTCACTGTCAAAGTAATTTCCCTTCCAACCCCAGTATGCCCATGCACCAGCCAATCTATCAAAGACCTGTATCGCTGTCGTTTCGCTAGAATACCTCTGGTCGGGATCTATTTTCTTCAAGGCCTCTTTGTCCTCAACGCTACGTTGTAAAAATGGTGGCACACCTTCCTCATGAACTTTCTTAAGAATCTTAGGAACGCCAGCTTTTCGAAAATATTTTTGGGCTAATACATCAGCAGCTACTTGGCTCCATCCTTCGGGTATTTCAATATTTTTTGCGCTGAACACAATTGATCCGTCAGGATTCCTTATCTCTGAATCAGTTGTTTTGAAGCTCATTCTCTCGTAGACTTCTTTATCCTCAACAGTGTTTCTTCGTTCGAATTTCATAATGCTCGTCCCCAATTTTTATTCTATTGTTGTGTGACAAAACAACAAATGTTCGTAGCTAGAGCTAAATTCCTACCGATTTGGTTGGATACTACATATTGATGTTTGAAACGCCTGACATACAACTTGCGCGATAAACCGCCCTTGGGTCAACAAAAATTTTTTAAAAAATAAAAAATTTTTTTGTTGACAGCGATTATATCAAAAAAGTTTATCTTTTGTTGCTGAAATTAATAGGTAGGGCTCTGGATAAAGGAACATCTTTCTATTGTTACCTTTGTTAATATATGGTCGGGGCGGCGAGATTCGAACTCACGACCTACGGTACCCAAAACCGTCGCGCTACCAGGCTGCGCCACGCCCCGCGAATCATC
>CAZOIZ010000010.1:0-24859 GCA_964580005.1 uncultured Rhodobacterales bacterium | reverse complement strand
ACCCCCATACGCCTGCCATACACCTTAATACAAGAATGTTTTGGACACCTCATGCGTGGTGGTTTGGAGGGGGTACCGACTTAAATCCGTCAATCGAAAATGACGATGATACAAATTTCTTTCATCAAACTCTGAAAAAGAAATGTGATTTGCATAATAAAACTTACTACAGAAAATTTAAGGAATGGGCTGATGAATATTTTTTCATACCACATAGAAAAGTTGCTAGAGGAGTGGGTGGAATATTTTTTGATGATCTCTGCACTGGTGACTGGGAAAAGGATTTTTCTTTCACAAGAGATGTTGGCGAGGCATTTCTTGAAGCTTATATACCAATAGTAGAAAAACATTATCTAAAAGACTGGACTCCCGAGGATAAGAAAATTCAAGAACAAAAGAGAGGTCTCTATGCTGAATTTAACTTAGTTTACGACAGAGGCACAAAGTTTGGTTTGCAGACAGGACACAATATAGATGCAGTATTAATGAGCTTACCTCCGACAGCTGAGTGGTTTTAATTAAGCAAGCTTAGCAACTTTTCTTTGGATGCTGTGAACCCAGAATTTATCCAAAACGTTTCCATTAAATTTATTTTTTCTTTAGTTATATTTAGGTTTTTCGTAAAAGGATGAACGTCGGAAAATTTTATTGGAAAAATTTTTTTTGATGCTTTTTTTATTTTCTCTATATCTTCGTTGCTCATAATCGACCCTTCTCTAACTTCTCTTATTATGAGTAAGTCTAAGCTGGCTTTTTCACCCACTTTGTAGCCCAGATAATCAGGTTTATGGTCGAGTTTCATCAGATTACTTAACTGATGGAAATATCTCTTTTCTTTTTTTAACATGAGAGAAATTGGGTTTTTTATCTCAAGAGCCAATAGTCTTCTGATCAAAGATGGTGTTAACTTAAACCTATTCTCTAATTTTTCTAGTTTTACGAGTGATGCTTGAGAGTAAATTCCCAATAACTTTTTATAAAGATCTACTTTATTCATGAGTTTCAAAGCGAGGGATGGAGACTTAGCAAGAAGTATTTTTCTAATCTCTGCAGCCAATCTTTCATAACTCAGGTTACTTATTCCATCTATATGCTTTCCGATAATCGGTAAATTTTTTGAAACTATATTTTCATCTTTCAAATCTAAGACCGCAACAAAACGAAAAAATCTTAATATTCTCAAATAATCTTCTTTAATCCTAATCTCAGGATCACCGATAAAATCTAACCTTCTTTTATTTAAATCCTCTAAATTTCCTAATGGATCAATTATTTGCCCATCATAAGAACAATAAAAAGCGTTAATTGTAAAGTCACGTCGTTTTGCATCCTCTTCAATATTTTCAACAAGCTCTATATCAGCTGCCCTACCGAAAGTTCGAATATCTTTCCTAAAAGATGTTATTTGGATATTTCTTGTTTTTTGATTGCTAACTGTCAAGCAGCCATACCTCAGCGCTCTATCATCAAACCTTATTTTGTTTTTTTTAAATATATGTGTTAATTGCTCAATACTCAAAGAGGTGGTTAGGTCAATATCTATAATTTTTTGATATCCGAGTAATAAATCCCTAACAGCTCCCCCAACAATATAGCATTCCTTTCCTGTTGATCTAAGTAGACGCATAAGCTCTTTCAGCTCTAAACCGAAAATCTTTCCTATGTTTACTTTTTTCATATGATATCTCTACTTTGAGACTATCTCTGAGAAATTATAAAGAATTCGTGCCGTTGCACCCCAAATATAATATGGCCCATAAGGAACTGCCAAAAATGATCGTTTTTCTCCATTCCAAGTTACAGAATGCTTCGAATACCTTCGCATATCCAGTAAAAATTCAAGCGGTACTTTAAATACTTCAGACACTTCCTCTGAGCTATTTATTTGAATTTCATATCCACTTACAACTCCAATGAACGGAAAAATCCTGAATCCAGTTACTGTTTCATGTGATGGTAAAGAACCCAATAGACATACATTTAAAGAGCTTAAACCAATTTCCTCAAAAGCCTCTCGTAGTGCTGTAGCGTCGAGACTTTTATCATCGTCCTCGAACTTGCCTCCCGGAAAAGAAATTTGTCCCGAATGCTTTTTCATATTCATTGAACGGCGAGTAAGAATAACTTGCCACATGGAGTTTTCAAATTGTAAAGGAACCAGAACAGAAGCGGGGTGTAAATTTATATTCGTTCTGTTTTCCTTTAGATTTAGATCAAAAGTGGTGTCTGCTTTCCTGGCAAAATTATTATGATAGTCAGTAGGATGAATTACACCTATTATTTTTTTATGCACTTCTTCTTTTTTTGAAAAATTAAACTTCATGATAATCAAGAATTTTTTTTAGTGAAAACAGAAATTTTCGGCCACAGAACTGACAGTTTGCAGAAATATTTTTTTGTTTATCACACATTTCTTCTAACTGCTCTTTTGGATATTTAGATAGAGTGTTGATTAGTGTTTTTCGTTTACAAGAGCATCCAAATTTTAGCTTTGTCTCTTTAAATACCGTTAACGTGTTGTTTTGGAAAATATTATCTAAAAATCGATATTGATTAAACTCCGCATTTATTGAATATTTTGTTTCTTCAATTATTCTTTCCTTTAAAATATTCCAGCTGTTGTCATCAATATATTTTTTATCATGCTCGTCTGGCAATGCTTGCAACATAAAACCAGAGGCAATCCAATTTCTTCCATTTTTTGCACCATGTTTTTTAGTTATGTTTAGGTCAAAAAACGTTTTGATTTGCTCTGACTGAAAAAAATAATTTTCGGCGGACTTAATGAGACTTCCCTCGATAATTGGGGTAATGCCCTGATATGGTTCCGTATTTCTACCTTGATCAATAGTGATTGCGAATAATCCTGTGTCAAGATTTAAGCACTTAGCTTCTTTTTCATAATCTGCATATGCTCTTATATTTGCAGGCTTTCCTTCACCCTTTGGGGCATAATAATCTGTTGCCAATAACTTGATGCTCTCATTACCTCTTATCTGTAAAGAAAGTCTCCACCTTATTTTAATCATCTCTCCTATTAAAGCAGTAAGAAGTAGTGCTTCGAAAAGAAGTTTACAAACTTTATCAGGAAAACGATTATTCTTTAGTGTATCAGAAGCTAACTTGTCGATGCGTGCAAAGCGACCCCTTAAATTCTTATCATCAATTTGAAAAGGTAAAATTGTGTCTGTAAACGTATTTTTCATATATTTCGTTCTTGTTTAGTGGTTATTGATGTTTATTTAATTTTAAATATGAAAACAACAATAATTCGGTAAAAGACGTTGAAGCTGTTTGGTGAAAAAGTTAATCACAAAATTAAATACAAGAGGAGAGTTGGTGCCTATGGTATTATTTTGCATAAGAAAAAATTACTTTTAACAGAACAGATAACTGCCGACAATAATTTAGAAATTCAGTTACCAGGAGGAGGGTGGAATGAGAATGAATCCCTTATACATGCTCTTTATCGAGAGGTATTAGAGGAAACAGGTTGGGGCATAAAGATTCTTAAAAAAGAAGGTATATTCCAACGCTTTACATATATGCCGGAATATAAAATCTGGGCCCATAAAATCTGCCATATTTACCGATGTACTGCAACGATTAGAAAAACAGAAAAGCTAGAGAAAAATCATCGTTTCTTAATTATGAGCAAAAAAAAAGCTTTGGAAACAATTGTAGATAAAGGGTTCAAATATTTTATTCAAAACATTTAGCTAATTCATTGAGAGCTTGCTGAGGAGATCTTTTGTTGGCCAACTATCCGCTGAAAGACCAAATTCTAATTGCACCAACCTAACAGCCTGTCTAGTCTTCGCACCTAAGATTCCATCTACTTTTCCAACATCATAACCTCGAGATTTCAGGACATTTTGCAATTTTATCATTGATTCAATATCTAAAATGTCTGAAGGGTTATTATGCTTATATTTTTTTGCCCCGCCAAGCCTTTTTGCTAAGTGCGCGGCTGTCACAGTATAGATGAAGCTATCATTCCATTTTAAATAAATTTCAAAATTTTTAAACGCCAAAAATGCGGGGCCATCCTTTCCCTGGGGTAATAAAAGCGTTGAATAGAGATTTTCATTGGGTCTCAAGGTCTTTTTTCTTAACTTTAGGCCTAAGTCTTTCCAATCTTTAAGAGCTCTTTCCCTTCCAAATCCTGCTAATTCCCAGTAAAAATTTTCAGGTAATATCACTTCCTCTAACCAGGGAGCCCCTTTAACCCAACCCATATGGTTTATCAAATTGGCAGCTGTTAAAATTGCATCTTCAGGCGTTTCCTTTAGAGAGATCTTGCCGTCCTTATTGCCATCAATACCAAATTCCAAAATATCCTGTGGTAACATCTGAACTTGCCCTATTTCTCCCGCCCAAGCCCCTGTTGTATCGTAATCAATATCGCCACGCTCAATCAATTGCATTGCTGCGATAAACTCTGGTTGAAAAAGCTCTGGTCTTCTACAATCAAATGCCAGGGAGGCCAAAGAGTTAAGTGTATTAAAATCTCCTTGAACAGCGCCAAAATCGGTCTCCATAGCCCAGAAAGCTGTGATTACTTCTTTTGGAACTCCATAAATAGCTGAAGCTTCATCAAAAATAATTTGGTATTTTTTAAATTTTTTTTTCCCATTTACCAATCTGTAATCGTTAATTGCCCTTTTGGAGAAATCGAGGAAGCTCAATTTGAAACTTCTTTGTTTTCTGTCAAGCTCGATAATCTTTGGATTAAATTTTGTTTGTCTAATGGTTTTTTTTAATACCTTACTACTTACACCAAGTTTAGTTGCATAACCTTCTGCTTTAGTCAAAAAAGCACCAAAGTTTCCCCCACAATTGGTAAAAGTTTTTCCTAACACCATTGATGGCAAGCAAAAAATCAGCAAAAAAACTAACGCCCTATTAGTCAATTTCATATGGTTAATTACCTTAAATTTAAAACATTTAGCATATCATAAAGACCAGGTTCTTTTTCTTTGGACCATAAAGCAGCCTTTATTGCTCCGTTAACAAAAATATCTCTAGAGAATGCTTCGTGTTTGATTGAGATTCTTTCTGAACCTGATGTAAAAGAAACTTCGTGTTCGCCCACAACACCGCCGCCTCTAAGAGAGGCGAAACCTATTGAACCTTTTTCTCGATTATCTGATATGCCTTCACGAGCTGCTATCCTTAATTCTGATAGACTTTTTCCTTTCCCCTTTGCTGCTGCTTCACCTAGCATTAATGCAGTTCCAGATGGAGCATCAACTTTATTTCTGTGATGCATTTCCAAAATTTCTATATCAAAGTCTACATCTAAAGAAGATGAAACCTTCTCAACTAAGCTCGTTAATAAGTTTACTCCTAGGCTCATATTTCCTGCCTTTACAACAACTACTTTTTTTGAATGCTCAAAAATTTCATTTTCTTGTGCTAGATCAAAGCCGGTTGTACCAATCACGTGGGCTGTTTCTGTTTGTTCACAAATCTTAATACACTCCAATGAGGTATCTGGTGTGCTAAAATCTATGACAGCTTCAGCACCCTCTAGAGCCAATTTTAAATTATCTGTTACTAAAACGCCATTCTCTCTACCTAGAAGCTTTTCTCCGCAATCTTGTCCTATCCAGTTGTGCCCCTTATGTTCCACAACAAAGTGAAGGTCTATAGTGGAGATTTCTGTAACTCTTCTTATTATTTGAGATCCCATTCGACCTGAAGCTCCTAAAACGGTAACCTTGAAACGATTTTTCATATTTTTCCTCAACAAATAATTGAATAATCTCAAATTTATTTTAGTAGTTAGTATAGACTAATCGATGTACTGGATGAAGCTAATATGCAAAAAAGGAAAATTAAAGGTAGGTTTGGAGACGAGACTTCTCAAAGACAATTGAGGGTTTCAGAGTTAATAAAAAGAAATATCTCCAAAATACTGATAGACTCCAATTTTTATGATCGAGATGGAAAGAATTATTCGGCATCCGTTAGTGAGGTGCGCTGCTCTTCAGACCTTAAGATAGCTACAGTGTATGTTCTCCCTTTGAATAAGATAGACCCGCAGGAGCTAACTACTTTTCTGGGGAAAAACAAGAATTCCATCAGGCATGCTCTCGGAAAGAAATTGTTTTTGAAATATTTACCAGACTTGAGATTTAAAGAGGACACACTTTTTGAACAAATAGAAAAAACTAACCGCATTTTAAGAGCTCTTGAACAAGACTAGGTAGGCAGTGCAAAAGAATATATTTAATGGATGGCTTTTGGTTAACAAGCCGGCTGGAATTACATCAGCCGACGTCGTTAGAGTTTTAAAAAAAAAAATGAATCCAAAAAAGATTGGTCATGCTGGAACACTAGATCCTGATGCCACGGGATTAATACCATTGGCGTTAGGCGAAGCCACTAAGACAATTCCATATCTCCTAAAATCAAAAAAAAAGTATGAAGCTACTTTATTGTTCGGTATGAAGACTGATACAGAAGATGCTTCTGGAAACATCCTTAAAGCCTCCTGCTACACCCCAAGAAAAATTGAAGTATTGGAAGCGCTTAAATATTATTCAGAGGTGAATTTTCAAATTCCTCCGAAAGTCTCCGCGGTTAAAGTAGAAGGAAAAAGAGCTTACAAACGCTTTAGGGCCAATGAAAATTTCCAGCTTACAGCAAGGAGTATAAAAGTATATGAGCTTTCATTACTATCGTACGATGAAAGAGATGAGGCTCTTGTTCACTTTGAGTGTAGCAAGGGTGGGTACGTAAGGTCCATTGCAAGAGATTTGGGAGATTTTCTTGGCTGTTTCGGACACGTAAAAACCCTTAATCGTACGGAATATGGTCCTTTTAAAGTTACGGAGGCATTACATCTGTCCGACTTATTAGACCTCTCTGCAGAGCATTTAGCGTCAAATTTAAAGAGTATAGAAATTGGCCTTCCAGGCCTTAAAATTTTTGAATGCCATGTAAATGATTTTAAATATTTGGAAAATGGTCGACCAATAAAATGCCCGACGGCCCTTAGCGTAAATGAAGGTGAAGAACTAATCGCAAAGTACAAAGGAAGGGTTGCAGCCATTATTTTTAAGCATGGATCATTTTTGAAAGTTAGAAGAAAGCTTAATACTTAAAACTTCTTTGAAAAATAATAATTTTACAGTCAATTTAGTATTATTTATTTTTTTCTTTATTTTTTGGTAAAATCACACTAAAAAATATCAAAATAATCAAACCTAACTGGACGACATCCTGGTAGGACAGAAAACAATGGAGAATAAAGATGTCGATTACTCAAGAAGATAAGTTAGCTTTAATCAAAGACTATGCAACTAAAGAGGGAGATACTGGTTCACCTGAGGTTCAGGTGGCTATATTGACCAAAAGAATTGTCAATTTAACAGAGCATTTCAAAACACATAAAAAGGATAATCATTCTAGAAGGGGCCTTTTGAAAATGGTTTCTCTAAGACGCAAACTTTTGGACTATGTGCGAGAAAAAGATGAGAAACGCTACAAAGAACTAATTAAAAGACTGGAAATAAGAAGGTAAAACGCTCCAGTTTTTTGTCCGTAAAATTTACCAAACAAAAGGCAAGATATGTTTAATGAAATTAAGAAGACTATTGAGTGGGGACACGATAAATTAACACTAGAAACTGGCAAGATAGCTAGGCAAGCAGACTCGACTGTAATAGCAACTTATGGTGAAACAGTAGTGATGGCCGCAGTTGTATTTGCGAAGGAGTCAAAGGCTGACCAAGATTTTTTTCCCTTAACCGTCAATTATCAGGAAAAGTATTATGCTGCAGGGAAAATTCCTGGAGGGTTTTTCAAAAGAGAGGCTCGCCCTACAGAAAAAGAAACTTTAACCAGTCGTTTAATAGATAGGCCTATAAGACCTCTATTCGTTGAGGGATTTAAAAATGAAGTGCAAGTAACATGCACCGTTCTCAGCCATGACCTAGAAAATGACCCCGATATAGTAGCTATGATAGCAGCTTCCGCGGCCCTTACATTGTCTGGAGCTCCTTTTCTTGGCCCGATCGGAGCAGCCAGAGTAGGTTTTATTAATGATTCTTATGTTCTCAATCCGTCTGTAGACGATATGGATAACCTAAAAGAAAACAGTGAGCAAAGACTTGATCTAGTAGTTGCTGGAACAAAAGATGCCGTAATGATGGTAGAATCCGAGGCTTATGAATTATCAGAAAAAGAGATGTTAGGAGCTGTGAAGTTTGGTCATGAACAGATGGCACCGGTTATTGATATGATCATTGATCTGGCAAAAGAGGCTGCAAATGAACCCTTTTCTTTTGAATATCAGATAAATGAAAAATTATACGACAAGATATCCAAAGCAGGTAGTACTGCTCTTAAGAAAGCTTTTGAAATATCTGAGAAAAAAGAACGCCAATCCGCAGTGGCTTCAGCGGTAGATAAGATAAAAAGTTCCCTGTCAGATGAAGAAAACGAAGGTAATGAAGTTAATGAACTAATTAAGAAGTTAGAATCCGAGGTTGTTAGGAACAACATTCTAGATAATGGCAGCCGAATAGATGGTAGAGATTTAACAACTGTTAGATCGATAGAAACCGAGACCCGTTTATTGCCGCGGGCACATGGATCCTCGCTTTTTACTAGAGGTGAAACACAAGGGCTTGTGGTTACTACACTGGGTTCTGGGGACTCTGAGCAGATAATTGATGCTTTACATAAAGAAGGTAGGCTTAATTTTATGCTTCACTATAACTTCCCTCCTTACTCGGTTGGAGAATGTGGTAGAATGTCCGGTCCTGGCCGGCGAGAGATTGGTCATGGAAAACTTGCATGGAGAGCCTTGCAGGCTGTGCTACCTTCGTCTGATGAATTCCCATATACCATAAGGGTTGTTTCAGAAATTACCGAATCCAATGGATCTTCCTCAATGGCAACCGTTTGTGGATCATCCTTATCAATGATGGATGCCGGCGTACCGCTTAAAGCACCTGTAGCTGGTGTTGCTATGGGATTAATACTAGAAGGGAAAAAGTTTGCAGTATTAACAGACATTCTGGGAGATGAAGACCATCTTGGCGACATGGACTTCAAAGTGGCCGGAACTGAGACCGGTATTACTTCTTTGCAAATGGATATAAAAGTTGCAGGCATTACTCCTAAGATTATGGAAAAAGCACTCGATCAAGCAAAGGAAGCTCGACTACATATATTAGGTGAAATGGCTAAATCTCTATCAGCGCCATCTGAATTTTCAAAATATGCACCTAAAATTGAGTCACTAACTGTTCCAAGCGATAAAATTCGTGAGGTAATTGGAAGTGGAGGGAAAGTGATAAAAGAAATCGTTGAGGTTTCAGGTGCTAAAGTTGATATAAACGATGAGGGAATAGTAAGAATAGCATCTCAAAACAGAGAGAGCTTAGATGCAGCCAAAAAAATGATAAAAGAGATCGTTGAAGACCCTATAGTTGGTCAAGTTTTTGAAGGAAAAGTAGTAAAACTAATGGATTTTGGAGCTTTTGTTAATTTCTATGGAAAACGAGATGGTCTTGTTCATGTGAGTCAAATATCTGAGGAGAGAGTAAATCACCCAAAAGATGTTTTGAATGAAGGGCAAACTGTGAAAGTTAAGTTAATGGGTATAGATGACAGAGGTAAAAGCAAACTTTCGATGAAGGTACTAGATCAAAACACAGGAAAAGAAATAGAAAAAGAAGGCTAAATCCAACCTAGCAACTCTTTTTTCATCATATTGAAAATCATGTCAATATGGCTTTTGTCGTGGTTGAGACAGGGAATGTATAAAAAGTTTTTTCCTCCAGCTTCCATAAAGCTTTCTGAAATCTCACCACATATCTCTTCTAACGTTTCAACGCAATCAGAAGAAAATGATGGGGCTATTATTGCGATGTTTTTCTTACCAGATTTCGCTAAGCTTGCCACAAGATCGACAGTTGCTGGTCCTACCCACTTCTCGGGACCAAATTTTGATTGAAAGGCAGTTGTTAATTCGCTTTCCTTCCATTTGAGATTTTCTCTGATCAGCCTTGTTGTTTTTTGGCATTGACAATGATAAGGATCACCATTGATTAAATAGCGTTCAGGAACGCCATGATAAGATATCACTAGATGTTGAGGCTTGAATTTTGATTTCTTATAAGCAGTCGTTATGGATTTTGAAACGGCTTTGATAAAATCAGAGTTATCAAAGTATGGGGGCACTGTTCTAATAGATGGCTGCCAGTTTAGCTTCATAAGTGATCTGAACATTTGATCATTAGCAGTTGCAGTAGTTGGGGCTGCATATTGCGGGTAAAGTGGGAAAAAAAGTATCTTCGTACATCCTTGCGATACCATTTTTTTTAAGACGCTTTCTGTAGATGGATTGCCATATCTCATACAAAAATCCACTAAAACTTTATCACCATAAGCTTTATTAAACCTGGCTCTCAATTTTTTTGTTTGAACCTTGGTAATCGTCAATAGCGGACTTTCATTTTCCTCGATATTCCAGATCTCTTTATACGCATCTCCGGAGGAGAAAGGTCTCCTCAGAAGGATTAAGTTTAATATTGGCTTCCATACCCAAGGTGAATAATCTATTACCCTCCTATCGGAGAGGAATTCTTTTAAATACCTTCTCATAGACCAATAGTCTGTGGAATCCGGTGTTCCGAGATTGCCAACGATGACGCCGACTTTTTGTTTTAAAATCTTGGGATGATCATTTGGGGTATTTGATTGTTTGACATTCATTCCAGTTTCTTTCGATACGAGATAACTAAGCTATACCTTGAAAATATCAACTCATTTTCGCTCTTTTTTTCGTCTACTTGGTTCCATACAAAAAAATAATTTCAAAAGTAGCTCTTATAGACTCAACATTATCCTCTAGTTTTTTATCTGAAAATTTTCTAAAGTAAATTT
Source organism: uncultured Rhodobacterales bacterium (assembly GCA_964580005.1). Lineage (GTDB taxonomy): Bacteria > Pseudomonadota > Alphaproteobacteria > Rhodobacterales > Rhodobacteraceae > CACIJG01. The sequence continues at coordinate 13,954 of CAZOIZ010000010.1, read as the reverse complement.
TTTCAACTTCATTAATAAGTTTCTTGGTTGTTAGGCTTTTGCGACGCCCAAGTATTGCGTTTGTCTCACCCATTTTTTTAATGTCCAAAAACAAGTCAGATATCTTTTTATAGTTGACCTTGATTATATCTCTATCGACGACACAGTCACTGAGACCTACTTTAGCAGCCAGATTACCAACATCTCTAATTTCAGGTAATGGAGAAATTCTTGGGCTTGTTGACCCAAATAAATTCATCTCAGCTTCTGAGAACGATTCCCTAAGCTCATTAAGAGTCTCTGCTCCAAATAGGCAACACATAAAATGACCTTTGGGCTTAAGTAGTTTAACTTTTTCAGAAAAATCACTGTAGGGATCGTTAGACCAGTGCAGTTGCATTAAATTTGCGTATAAATCAATTGATTGAGTTTGTCTAGAGTTGTGGGTAAATTCAGAGATTGTTATTTTATTATTTTTGCTAAATGCCTTTAGGTCAATTCTTCTACACCCTTCAATCAAAGCATATTCCCATTTCTCGGGTAAATCTAAAATACGGCTTTCCAGATCAGCGAACACCCTCTTTAGGAGAAAGCTTCTCGACCTAGTTTCTCTTGATCTCATTTTATTTTTCTTAACTCTATTTATATCAAATATCATTGATTGTTTATCCCAAAATATTTTAAGATAGAAAAACTGAGCCCTTCTTAACAACCATTAGCGTGTTTTTATGCTGGAATTCAACAACAAAGATATGAACTTATTAATTCTGCTTAGCGAGATAGCTACTATAGAGCAATTGGCTCGAACAAAACTAGACAACGCTCTTCCTAAGGATTTAAATATATCTAGCTTTTCTGTTTTAAATCATTTTTCTGGATCAAAAGCAGAAAAAACACCTTTACAATTGTCGCGAAGCTTTCATGTTACTAAAGGGGCTATGACTAATACTTTGACTAAACTAGAAAAGCTAGGATACATACACGTTCGACCAGACTGGAATGATGCAAGGAAAAAGCGTATTTCAATAAGCCAAAGTGGTATCGATGCAAGAAATTATGCAATGAAATCCATTAAGCCTATATTAGATGAAATAGTTCAAAAAACCGATCATTTGACAAAGAAAAGTTTGTTGGGAGATTTAAGAAGTTTTCGTGAGTCAATGGAAAAAAATAAAATTTAAAAGGTGCTTTTTTGCTAATTTTAATCATTGGAAGTGCACCAGATGCTATAGAGGCGCGAAGTTTACAAGGAGAGCTTTTTCAGAGTATTGTCGCTATAAATAACGCTTGGAACATCAGAAACGATTGGGATTTTTGCATATTTCCTGATGATTTTCCTGATAACAGAAGGCCCATTGGCAACAAGGCCCAAAAATTAATTCGTTCAGAGCAATATGTTCCACTACAAAATAAGTATGGTGGGTTCGTATATTCTGGAGGAACGATGGCTTTTACGGCAGGATATTGGGCTCTTGGGCATTTTAAACCAAAAGCCATTGCATATATCGGTTGTGATATGATTTATGATGGGGAAGACACACATTTTTATGGGAAAGGCACACCCGATCCCCTTAGGAAAGATCCAACTTTGAAAAATTTAAAAGCCAAATCCGCTCGCCTAGAGGCTATGGCTGCATCCCAAGGTTGTGCAATCTTTAACCTTTCAAAGAGACCTAAAAGTAATTTAGTTTTCAGGCGTAGCAGTCTGGAAAAAATAGTGGAAGAAGGCCATCCAAGAAGTGTTAATACCAACTTACTAGACAGTGTACTGCAACAGGAGAAACAATTGGATTACTTTATTGAAGACGGTAAATATTGGAAACACCTAGATCGGATTGACCAAGAGAAAATCGATTATTTAGATAAGACCTGGAGTAGAGTAATCGAGCGTAGTTAGCTTATTACTTCGTGGCACATATTGAGTAGTTTACTGTAAAGTCTCTTTTTGACAGTTCCCAACTCCAGGATAGTGGATTAAAAACAAATCCTTTTGTGTCCTTTACTTTAAGACCTGAATCACGAAATAACTTGCTCAATTCGCTGGGCTTGATGAATTTATTCCAATCATGAGTTCCTTTTGGCAACCACTGCATAACATATTCAGCACCCAAAATTGCGAACAAGTAACTTTTGAAATTTTTATTGATTGTTGAACAAAATATTAAACCTCTGCTCTTAAGAAGATTTGAGCATATTTCTATGAAAAAAGCTGGGCTATCTACATGCTCAATAACTTCCATATTAAGAATTACATCAAATTTAGGCTTTTTCTTTAGAAGATCTTCCGCTGAAATGTGGTGATAATCTATATCAAGTTTCATTTTTTTGGCGTGCAAAGACGCAACCTTAATATTTTTCTCAACCACATCTATACCGAGGACTTCTGCCCCTAACCTGGCCATTGGTTCACATAACAATCCACCACCGCAGCCTATATCTAAAATTTTAAGCCCCTTTAAAGGCTTGTTATCAATGGTCAAATCTTTTTGGAAATGCATAGATAAATGATCTGTGATAAATTCTAATCTACATGGATTTAACATATGAAGCGGCTTGAACTTTCCTTCTGTATTCCACCACTCGTTTGCTAATTGCTCGAATTTTTTTACCTCTTCAACATTTATCGATGATACTGTTTTCATTGAATTGTTCCTATATACGTGACATACTATATATATACTTTTTTTTTTTAGTCTCAAGAATGCCTGAACAAAATATCGCTCAATCAAACAAACAAAGGGCCTATTTGTTTCCTGAAATAGATCCTTTTAGGAGAAGCTATCTCGATAGTGGTGATGGGCACAAAATATATTACGAAGAATGTGGAAACCCAAATGGAATACCTGTTCTAGTCATACATGGCGGTCCTGGCGGTGGGTGTAGCCCAACGATGCGTAGGTTCTTTGATCCTGACGCATACTACATAATTCTTTTTGATCAAAGAGGCTGCGGAAGATCTAAACCTTATGCTTCGGTTGAAAATAACACCACATGGCATCTTGTATCAGATATTGAGGCCATAAGAAAAAAACTGAGTATTAATAAATTGGTTTTGTTTGGCGGTAGCTGGGGGGCTGCTTTATCTTTAATATACGCTCAAACTTATCCTGAGATGGTCAGCAAAATTATCCTTAGAGGAGTGTTTACTATGACCGAAGCGGAGCTAGACTGGTTTTACAAAGAGGGTGGGGCTAGTATGTTTTGGCCTGAAGCATGGCGAGCTTTTAGAGATATGCTTCCACCGGAAGAACAAAATAATATTATAGAAGGGTATCACTCAAGATTGTTTGGATCATCTCCCACAGAACAAGGTCGATTTGCTAGAGCTTGGACAGCTTGGGAAAATGCGCTGGCTAATCTAGAAAGTCCAGGGTTTGGCTCTAGCCCCTCTACCGACTATGCAAGAGCATTTGCAAGAATTGAAAATCATTATTTTAAGAATCTCGGATTTTTGAACAAATCTCAGCAAATTAAGTATAACATGCACAAGATATTGGATATACCGTCAATAATAGTTCAGGGAAGATATGATATGATCTGTCCACCTGGGACAGCGGAGCGAATTCACAGATTATGGCCAAACTCAAATTTAGTTATGGTTTCGAAAGCCGGTCATGCAATGTCTGAGACAGGCATAGCAGCTGCTCTGGTAAAAGCGACTGAACAGTTTAAGAACTAGTTCAACTTAGTTTTTTTATAAAATTCTCAAATAAAGAATATGTACTTCTCCTAGGCTTTTGAAAAGATAAAATTGTCATTACCGCCACTTTTTTATCAATAAAGAAGAAGTATTTTCTAACATACTCTCTTCTTTTAGAGGAACTAACCCTTTGAAAGCTCACATAGAAAAATTCTTTATGTAACTTCTTTTCGCCATAAATAAATTTTTTATTACTTGAGGCACTTAGAGTTTTTTTGAACTCCATATTTTCTGCGATTACGGATAGATATTTTTTTTGGGAAATTTTTTTTGGAACTCTCGACTGTGTGAATGTGATATTAACTATTGTATCAACTGGTCTGCGACTATAGTAAGGTTGGTTAACAGTATTCACTGCTATACAGTTTGTTACCACCAAGGTCTCTTGTAAACCTGATGAGGTATTAGCACTCTTGTCCAGACAAAAGCCATTTGGTAGTTTATGCTTTATCTTAATCTGTCCTGATGGCACTGCAATTGAATCGGTCAGTGGTCCTGATCCGATAGATAAGCATCCACTCAAAAAAAGAAGTAGATTAAATGCTCCTAATAATTTCCACAATTTACTCAAGACCAAATCCCCAATTTTATCGACAGATCCTACCCCTAATTAAACCTGAAACAACAGTTGGTTTATTTTTATTTTGTATAATGTTATTTTTTAGTTTAGCAATAGAGATTATGTAAAAAATGACTGGTTTATAAAATGAATTGGATTTCTAACTTCGTTAGACCAAAAATCAATGCAATATTTTCGCGTAAAGGTAACTCTGAGACATTATGGGTTAAATGTGAAAGCTGTAATTCTATGATCTTTCATAAAGAGTTTAGCCAGAACCTGAATGTATGCCCAAGTTGTAATTATCATATGTACATGTCTCCAAAAGATCGTTTCATATCGATATTCGACGACGGAGCATACTCATTAATTGATTACGCCTCTCCAGAACAGGATCCTTTAAATTTCAAAGATACAAAAAGATATACTGACAGAATAAAGGACGCTCAAAAAAGCACTGGGCAAAAGGAGGCTATTTTAATAGCTGAGGGTCATTTAGGAGGTATGAAAACTATAATAGGCTGTCAAGACTTTAAGTTTATGGGGGGCTCGATGGGAATGGCAGTAGGGAATGCAATTTTGGAAGGGGTAAAGAAAGCTGTTAAAAATAGATCTCCTTTTATATTGTTTGCTGCTGCTGGAGGTGCCAGAATGCAGGAAAGTGTTTTAGCACTAATCCAAATGCCCAGAACCACAGTAGCAATTGAAATGCTTAGAGATGCTAAACTTCCCTATATAGTTGTATTAACAAACCCAACCACCGGTGGGGTTACTGCATCTTATGCAATGCTTGGTGATGTGCAAATAGCCGAGCCAAATGCGCTTATTTGTTTTGCAGGGCCAAGAGTTATAGAGCAAACAATTAGGGAAAAATTGCCAGAGGGATTTCAGAGATCAGAGTATTTACTAGATCATGGTATGCTTGATCAAGTGATATCGAGAAAATTTTTGAGAGAAGAGCTGATAAAATTAATCTATCTATTAAAAAATCAACCTCCACCCGTTAGAGGAAAGATTACAGAAGTTGATCGATCTAATGGACAAGATACTTAAAAGGCTGGAATCCTTACACCCCAAAATAATTGATCTTAAATTAGACAGAGTAAAAAGGCTTTTGAGGAAGCTAGGTAATCCTGAAAGATCATTGCCTCCTATAATACATGTCGCTGGCACAAATGGGAAAGGTTCAACTATTGCAATGATTAAAGCGGGGTTAGAAAAAAGTGGGCTTAAAGCACACGTTTATACCTCACCACACTTAGTGAGCTTTAATGAGAGAATAGAGATAGGAGGCAAACGAATAAGTGAAGATTCATTGAAGAAAATTCTTACCGAATGCGAAAATGCAAATAACTCTAAGCCGATAACTTTTTTTGAGATAACCACTTGTGCAGCTTTTCTTGCTTTCTCGAGAGCGCCTGCCGACTATACGCTTTTAGAAGTTGGCTTAGGGGGAGAGTTTGATGCTACTAATATTATTCAAAATCCAGCAATCTCAATTATTACCCCGATATCCTTTGATCATAAGGAGTACTTAGGTGATTCAATAAGTAAGATTGCAAAGGCAAAAGCTGGCATAATCAAGCAGAATGTTCCAACAATTATTTCAACACAATCTGCTGTAGTAAGAAAAATAATTGAAGAAAAGTGCAAAGAAAATAATAGTGAAGCTATTTGGTCAGAGGAAGGTTTTACTGTATCTATTTCAAGAAAATCTATCATTCAAAAAGATAGCAATAGAAAAATAGAATTTCCTTTTTCTAATCTGACTGGCACACATCAAGTCAGTAACGCAATGACCGCTATCTCTGTGCTTACTCATTTGAATATACCCGAGAAATACATATGTGAAGGATTAAAGTCTACTTACTGGCCAGCAAGACTCCAAAAAATCGAAAATGGAAGTCTGTATGAATTAATTAAAAGCTATAACATGAAAAATCAATTATGGATCGATGGAGGCCATAATGAAGATGCTAGTATTCAACTAAGGACTAGTATGAGTTTTATAAATAAAAAACACCTGCATATCATTTATGGTTCCCTCAGGAATAAGGACCATAACTCTTTCCTTAGGAACTTAGTAGCCGTAGCCTCATCTCTTAGTGTAGTTGATATTAAAAATCAGCCCTCTTCACTACTTCAAACGGTAGCCGTTTCAACTGCTAAAGAAGTGGGCTGGGAAAAAATCTATACAGCCCATAGTATTCGAGACGCTATTAGATATATCTGCTCTCAAAACGAGGGAGCCGAGTCCCACGCTTCCATTTTAATTTGTGGGTCCCTATATTTGGCAGGACAGGCTTTGAAAGAAAATGGAATTCAAATCTAGGTGCTTTCATCAATCCAGTTTTTCAAATCTGTCTTGGGTGCCGCTCCAATTTTAGATGAAACCATTTCTCCATTTTTAAATATAAAAAGCGCTGGAATGCCCCTCACTCCTAATTTACTGGGACTATTTGGATTTTCATCAACATTTATTTTTGCGATCTTAATTTTTTCTCCATATTCCTCAGATAATTCTTCCAAGGCTGGTCCTATTTGTTTGCATGGCCCACACCACTCAGCCCAAAAATCAATTACTACAGGAACCGAACTCTTAATTACTTGCTCATCAAAAGTCTCATCAGTTACGTTAAATGTTGCCATGGCTTGCTCCTAGATTTTTTAGCTTTTTTTACTTATAAATTTTTTCAAAATATTTTTTTATATCTTTTAGTTCAAAGACGAATTCTTTATCTCTAGTATTAGAGTCGTTTTCAATAATTTCAATCTCTTTGTCAAAATCTTTACAAGTTTTCCATTTTTCTTTATTGAAGCTTGTTAATTGATCCGCTACCGAACGCTCAATTTTGTCTCTAACACTTGGTGGTAATACATCAGGGCACTCCTCATAAATGAGTCGTAAGCCAAAATAAGAAAGGCGTTTATCAGAAAACTGCTGGCATAGGTTATATCTATTAGACCAGTTATCATCACGAAACTGTTGCTTCAGTTTTTGATCCTTTTGGCTTGGGAAGCCCCCAGTATACAATGTTTCCTCTGCCATAATATCTTCCTGTGACCCACTTAACTCTTTTTCTTGCTGACTCTCCTCCGCAATATCCAAAAGCATTGATGCTAAATTTTGTTTAAAAGAAAATGCTTTTTCTAGGACCTCAGATCGCTTTTGAAATTCATTTATATTTATTGAGTTAAAAAACCAACTACCCTCAACTTGGTTTTTTTTCAACAATATTGGACCTTTATTTGATTTCACTAATTTAAGAAATTTTTGACCGCCAGTGTAAATTTCTTTTAAATCCCTAAGATTCAATTCAATTAATTCTTGAGGATCAAAATTGAGATCGAAAAGAACTGGAAGTTTATAAACGGGGTGACTTAAAAGATAAGTTCCTGAAATTGCTGTGGTTTTCCCATAAAAGGTTTGACATAAGAATACCATTTTCTCTTCCGAAAGAGTTTTGTGAACTAGTGATTTATTTGAGCCCTCTAAAAATGATTGCCAAAAACTTGGCTTTTTTTTGAATATAAGTTGTGCCAATTGCTTTGTAGCCATGACATCACCAAAAGCATCATGTGCAAGATGATTAATGGAATTCGCTGGAGCTATCTGATCGAGCCTAAAAGTCTTTTTCTTTTTGTTGTTAATTGGTATGTTTAAAGTATCGGGGAAAAAAAAATCAACAGTTCTTAATAGCTCTAATAAATCTGCCCTGTTGTTATTATGTTTACTTGTCAAATATGGATCTAGTAGCGCTCTAAATAATGAATTTCTCAAAAATTCCTCATCAAAATTTATGCTGTTATAACCAATAAATATAGAAGGTGACCAATTAACAAACTTTTCTTCTAACTTACAGAGCATATCGTAATGCGTGCATTCTGTTTTGATAAGTTTAACATAATCAGTGTTGTTTACGGTAAGTGCAAAAGGACTTGGAATTAAGCCTGGTTTCAGTCTACATCTAAATTCAAATGAATCTATTTCGTTGAATTCTTTTGAGACTTTAGTTGCTCCAACTTGTAGTATTTGATCCCAATGTGGATCTCGACCTGTGGTTTCAAAGTCATAAAAAATTAAATCCATGTTTCCTGATTTTATTTCCTTTCACTACTAAAATGCTTGCTTTCTAATAGGGCTCTCCTCAAAGCATCCCAACTTTTTCCAAAAAATTCAATTTTTAAATCTCTACAGTCTGTAAGCTTTTTAGTTTCTTTTATTTTTATAGTTACATATCGTGGCATATTTTTTATTTCTAAAATCTCTGGCCATTCTAACAGTGTAATCTGACTATCAAAAATATCTGGTATACCTAACTCAAATAGCTCTAACTCACTATTGACTCTGTAGAGGTCAATGTGCGCAATTTTGCAATGCTGAAACTCATAGCTTTGAACCAGGGAAAACGTTGGAGACGAAACTTGTTCAATAGTTGCATTTTCTTGAATCGCTTTGGCCTTAATTAACAATCTTGCAAACTCTGTTTTTCCAGAGCCGACTCTACCCGTAAGAAGTAGTAAGTCACTATTTTGCGTATGTTGTGCAAAAATTTTTGCTATAGAGGATAGATCCGTGATTTTTAGATCGAATGACTCTAAAACAGCAAATGGCTTAACTAACATTCCTTGGGTTTTCCTTGACTTTATCTTTCTTTTCTCGTTTTAAGACTTCAATTGATGACCTATCCCATGAAATCTCAACTTTTGCTCCTTTTACTTGTTTTTTTCCATTATTTTCGATCTGATTCACATTTGAGAATTTTAATTTTCCCTGGGTTCTTTCTAATAAAATATGTGCAATAAACAAACCAAGGCCCATACCTTCCTCAGATGTTTTAGTTTTTGCTTCTGTTAAACTCAAATCACTTCTCTTTAGAAATGGTTCGCCGATCATATTTTTAACATCTTGGGGAAACCCTATACCATCATCTATTATCTCTAAGTTTATTTTTCTAGCGTTAACGATTAAGTTTATATCCACAGAGGATTTTGAAAATTTGAGCGCATTGTGAACAATATTTCTTATTCCATGTATCAACTCAGGCTCTCTTCTAACCAAAGGTATCATTTTTTCCTGTATTGAAATTCCATCATGGCCTTGTCTAACTCCGTTAAGCCTTAGAATTATTTGCTTTTCAAGCTTTTTATAAGGCTGACTAGCCTCAAAAAGAAGTGTGACAAAATCAATAATTTTCACATATTGATCATCTTTTCCTAGTGAACCCATATCAGAAATAATCGCCTTACATCTCTCAATTTGATCAAAAATTAATTTTATATCTTGGTAAATGGGACTATCACTATCAATTTCACTAAGAAGCTCCGACGAAGCCAATTTTATAGTTGCGAGTGGTGATCCCAATTCGTGACCTAAAGCAGCAACTACACCCGTCAAGGCTGTTAATTTTCTTTCTCTCTCCAAAGCAATTTGAGCAGCCTGAAGGGCCTTATTCATATTTGAGTTGTCAAGAAATATCCTTTTTGCATAACTACCCAAAAACGTGACAGTAATCATCAGCGAGGCTGAAAAACCAACTAATAAAATTTCCGGAGGCTTTAGTATGTCTCCTGAACTATTACTGATAGGAAAATATTTAACGCTCAAAAGCAATATGCTTAGAAGTGTCATGATACCAAGAGTAATGAGGTAAATTATTGGTAAAGAAGACGCAGATACAATGGCCGGTACAATTATTAGCATCGAAAAAGGATTACTTATTCCACCAGCAAAAAAAAGTAAAAGAGAAATTTGAATTAGATCAAAAGAGAGAAACAAAAATGTCTTGAAAGCTGTTAATCTCTTTTGCGTTCTAAAGTAAATGCTAGAACCAAGATTAACAATACAAGAGAATAGAATTATAGTGAGACATGCCTGGACATTAAAGGTTAGGTTCAATATCAATTCCGTTATTGCTATTGCAACACCCTGCCCAGTTATCGCTAGCCAGCGCAGGTTTAACAGGGTTTTAGGCTTTATCCAGCTTTCATTTAAAAATATTTGGCTTTTAATTAAATTTATCATACTCAAAGCTAAAGTACTATTCTACTGATAGTATCTAACACACTTTTATTTAAATGCTCGTAAAATTAATAAGAATGGTCAATTCCTTTATTGAGATGCAAAGGAAAATGTTTGACGCGAAATGATTTTGGAACATATTATCCATCAAAAGGACTTATGCAGATGTTAAATGAAGCTAATTACAATATCGACGAAGACAATTCTCTTCTTATCTTGGACGATGATCTACCTTTCTTGAAAAGGTTAAGCGTTGCAATGGAAAAAAGGGGTTTTAAAGTTTTTTCTGCCAGCTCTATGGCAGACTTTGGTAGGATAATAAAAGATGTCTGCCCTAACTATGCTATTATTGATCTTAGGCTAACAGATGGAACTGGGTTAGATGCAGTGGAAAGAATAAGAAATATTAATAGAAACTCAAAAATCATAGTACTTACCGGGTATGGCGCAATAGCCACTGCTGTAGCTGCCGTTAAAATAGGAGCAATTGATTATTTGTCAAAGCCAGCCGATGCAAATGATATTTTAAACGCGCTTGTTTTTAGCGACCAGAGTAAGCCTCCCCCTCCAGTTAACCCGATGTCAGCAGATAGGGTAAAGTGGGAGCATATTCAAAGGATCTTTGAACTTTGCAACAGAAATGTTTCGGAGACAGCGAGGAGGCTAAACATGCATCGAAGGACACTACAAAGAATATTAGCCAAGAGAAGTCCCAGATAATTCGTTTATTATTTTAGTAGCTCTGGGAGATCCCCATACTCACCTGCAGCCTCCTTCACAAAAAAACTTTTTAAGAGCCGAGATTTATCAATTGCATTCATACCGAGCTCTCTCAGAGACTTAAGATAAAAATTGTTATTCGAAAATAGTGTGTTTATTAAATCTGTGTAAGTCACCAAAGAGATCCTGTCGAATGATCTCCATGTTTCATATTTTTTCAAGATATCAGTACTTCCAAGGTCTAAGCCTAATTTTTTTCCCTTCAAAAGAGTTTCAACCAAACAAGCTACATCTCTTAACCCGAGATTTAAACCCTGGCCAGCGAGTGGGTGGATTGCTTGTGCAGAATCCCCAATAAAAACTTTTCTCTTATCAATAGATTCTCTTAGCAAACTAAGGAATAAAGGAAACATTTTTTTTTCACCTATCTGTGATGGATTTAATAAAATGTCTCCGACGTGTTCCTTTAAATAGTCAGTAAATATATCATCTTGGGATGTACCCAGTTTACTCCCCATTTGCTTTGGTAGACTCCAAACAAAGGTTGACCGTTTTCCCCGCAAGGGAAGTATCGCTAGCGGACCACCGGACAAAAACAACTGATGAGCGGTGAAATTGTGTTCGTTTTCATGAGATAAATTTCCCACGATTGCTACCTGATTATAATTTTTTTGAAAAAATTTTTTATCCAGCTGCTTTGCAAAGCGAGACTTTCGACCGTCACTGATTATTAATATTTCAGTTGTAAACGATGACTTGTTAGAAAGCATAATTTTTGTCTCATAACCGTCTGTTTCATCTTTAATTACTTCTATGGAGTTAATTAATTGAATTTTTGTATTTCTATCAAGCTCAGAACCAAGCACTGTTCTCAAATAATAGTCCTCTATCATATAGCTAGAAGGTTCAACCTCAGAGCTTTCTTTACTAAACTCTGCCAGATGCCTGATAGTATCACTGGAACTCCTCTTAGTAGAAAGAACAATATTTTCTATAGGGCTCACATTTAATTTTTTTGCATCCCATAGCCCAAGATTAGCAAGCAAGTTCTTTGAGGTTCTAGATAGAGCATAGGTTCTCCCCTTATTTTGTTTTATTCGTTCCTTCTCTGTGGCCCCGTCAACTACAGTTACATCAAACCCCTCTGATGCAAGCGCTATTGCCATTATACTTCCAATTATACCTGCGCCAGCTATTACAATTTGTCTTTTTCTTGAACTTTTCATGAGCTAAACAATCATCACTTGAATTGAAAAATAATATATTCAGTAAATAGATTAACTAGTTTATTATGTCAAAAAACAAGTAAAACCAATCGACAAAAAAATGGACTTTGAGAATTTAAAAAACAAAAAAATTAAGGATGTTAGCAAATTGATCGAGAAAGGGCGGGTATGTCCGGAAGAACTCACCCACTTTTACTTAGAAAAAATATCAAGTGATCCTAGGGCAAAAGATATATTTACGGAGGTTTTTAAAAGATCTGCTCTAGACACAGCAGTGGAATCAAAAAAAAGAGCCAAAGCCGGATTGAGAAAAGGAGCTCTTGATGGAATTCCAATATCGGTAAAGGACTTAGCTGATATTGAAGGAGAATTAACAGCCGGTGGATCTTCTCTAACAAATAAAAAAAAGGCAGAAAAAAACGCTGTTTTTGTAGACGATTTGAAATCTCAAGGAGTAATAATTTTAGGTAAAACACATATGACTGAGCTTGCTTTTTCAGGTCTTGGTCTAAATCCCATTACCGCAACGCCTGTTAATCCTTATAATACCGATCTTGTTTCTGGAGGATCTTCTTCGGGGTCAGCAGTATCTGTTTCTAGAAATTACTGTCTTGCGTCAATTGGGTCGGATACTGGCGGATCCATTAGAATACCTGCAGCCTGGAATAATCTAGTAGGACTAAAAACTACCCATAATATTATTGACTTAACTGGTGTTTTGAAGCTTTGCCCTAGCTTTGATACTATTGGGCCTATTTGCAAAAATGTTGATGATACCAATTTGCTTTTCAACGCGATGACTAATAATAAGTTTCAGAATCTAAGAAAATGTAAGGCCGGCCAATTTAATTTTTTAATTATAAAAAACATGTTTTTTGAACAAATAGATAGCGATATAAATGATAGTTTTAATCTCGCAATTGATAAGATAATTACAAGTGGGGCAACCGTTGAATATAAAACAATATCAGAAATTGATAGAGCATTTGAGATTAGCAAAACTGTTTTCCCAGCAGAGGCTTATGGCATGTGGGGAAACGAAATTGAGAAGAACCCAGAAAAAATGTTTGCTCCAATTCGGGAAAGATTTCGAAGCGGGCGAGACATCTTAGCGCATGATTATGTATTTTCCCTACAAAAACTATATGAATTGAGGAAGAGTTTTCTTCAGAAAGTTAAAGGTTTCGACGCCATATTAGCACCAACCTCACCCATAAAGCCACCGAACATCACTCAATTATTAGATGATCACGAATTTTTTACTGAAAGAAATTTATTAGCTTTACGAAATACCCGAATCGCAAACTCATTAAACTTATGTGCTTTAACATTGCCAACTGAAACAGATTTTTCTGGTTTAATGCTTATGGGAGGCCCCAATAATGAATTTGATCTAATGAGTATCAGCCTAACTATCGAGACAATAAATTAATGAAATAAAAAGTCTAATCTTTACCTGGAAGACAAAAAAACGTAACATGATCTAAAATAAATCTTGCGTTAAACAAGAAAAAATGAGCAGAAATAATGTCTTTTTTAGAAAAAGTTGACTACCCAGAATCAGCTGCAAAAGAGTATTCAAAAAAGTTTTTACAATTTATTTTTTTAAAAACTTTAGGAATTTTACTCCTTTTTTCATCAGTTTTTATAATGCTATCTGTTTTCACATACTCTAAAAGTGATCCTAGCTTTCGTAATGCCAATGATGGTGAAATTTCAAATTTATTTGGTATATTTGGCTCTTATTT
>CAZOIZ010000009.1:0-26421 GCA_964580005.1 uncultured Rhodobacterales bacterium | reverse complement strand
GCTACTACTCTGAGCCCTTTTTCTTCAAACATAGCAATAATTTTACCAGTTAAGTCTCTCTTGACGGCATCTGGTTTTATAATCGAAAGCGTTTTTTCTACAGACATATAATTGCTCCTATTTACAAGAAATAGTTAAAACATTAGTGATTTAAAGTAAACTATTTTCTAGCTTGCGTTTTCTTGGACCCATTTATTTGCTTTATTGACCCAGTACTTACAAACAACATTTTGAGAAACAAAGTTTTTCCACATTATCCTTGCGTTTTCTTTTTCCTTATTTTCTTCGTTATCAAAAAAGTAATACACGTTAGCGAATTTTTGACAGACTTCTTCTTCGATTAAAACTCCATTCAAAGCTAGCAAGGTATTATGTTCATAGTCTTTATCTATCTTACTGGTAATAAGTATTGGATAAACTGAGACTTGATCCTCATTCTCTATTGAATGAGGAATAAATCCATCGTCTTGGTATCCCCATAGAAAGTCATCAATGATTTTAACATTTTCGTTATCTTTACAATAAACTAGTATGGTGTTCCTTGCTTTGTATAGTTTTTCTGTCAACCAGAAAATGTCTGCGATTATGTCTCTTTGCGAGGAGTTATAAAAATAAGCCTTTTCAAGTTTTTTCATATCCATCTATGAAAATTCCTGAAAATATTCAAAAAGCGATACTACGCCCCAGGCTGTGGCCCCACTTCTACTAAAAATATTTTCCGTATTCTTGGAAACACCTGCGATGTCTACATGAATCCATGGGATCCCCTTTTTGACAAAATTATTTAAAAACATTGCCGCAATTATTGATGAGCCCTGTGACCCTCCAACATTTGTCATATCAGCTACGCTGGAGGAAAGTGCGTCCGCAAACTTCTTGTCCATGGGCAACCTCCAAGCCTTTTCATTGGCTTTATCGCAAGCAGATAAATAATCCTCACAAAATTTATTATTATTTGAAAATATACCCGCATATTCCTTTCCTAGAGCAATTATTATTGCCCCGGTAAGAGTAGCAAAATCGAATATTTTTTTTGGTTTAAACTTTAGTTGTGAATACCAAAGTAGATCAGCTAACAGTAGTCTTCCCTCTGCATCGGTGTTATTTACCTGTATCAAATCGCCCTTGAGGGATTTTATGATATCTCCAGGTCTTAAGGCGTTAGGGCCCGGCATATTTTCAACAAGCCCAATTATACCCACTAAGTTTTCTCTCATATTGGATAAAGCAGCAGACTTTAGAACACCTGCAACAACTGCAGCGCCTGCCATATCCATAGCCATATTAACCATCCCAGAAGATGATTTTAACGACAAACCCCCTGAGTCAAAGACAACTCCTTTCCCAATGAGAGCTGTGGGATTTACACTTTTCTTCCCACCTTTCCACTCCAGCACTAGAACTTTAGAAGGATTTTCTGAACCTTTTCCAACTGCAAAAAGCAAATTCATTCCTATTGCTTTGATATCTTTTTCATTTAAAACCCTAACTTTAATCCCTACTTTATTTAACTTTTTTAGTTCCTTTTCGAATTGATTAGTATTCAAAATATTTGCAGGGAAATTAACTAGGTCACGACATAAGAAAACACCTTCAGCTAATGCATCATTTTTCGACAAGTCGGATTTTGAGTATTTAAATTTTTGATCAACAAAAAAAATAGTCTGCGTGCTTCTTTTTCTTTGGTTTTTATTAGATTTTAACCTATCGAAAACGTATGACCTTAACTGAATTGTTCTCGCAGTTGAAATAATCGATTTATTAATATTCCATATGATAGAAATATTGTCTTCGCCTTTAAACTTGCTAATCATTTTTCCAAAATCATAAAGCTCTTTGTCATCGATACGATTTTTTGTTCTAATAATTAATATATGATCAGGCTCCAGTGTAATCGGATTATCAAGAGTGATAGAAGTATTAAATGCTATATTTTTAAATACTTTTTTACTTGTAAATTTCTTTAAGAAATCTGCTATATTTATATCTAAAGGTATTTCATTATCAAATTTTTTTTCGTCGCAAATGAATAACACAAACTTATTTTTCTGGTAATTAAGATTAAAACTTTTTTTTCTTTTAATCGATATTTTATCTGGTCTCATATATTTCCTTTGAATACACCTAAAAAGTAAATTATTTATATACAACAGTATCTATTTTAATATGTCTTTGAAATAATTTAATTTATAGCGAGATGATAACAACAATCTATATTTCTATAAGATATCTACAGAGTTTGGGTATATCTTTGCTAACAGTACTTTTTTTTATCCTTTTGATAGACGGATCTGATCAACTAAATTTTTTCTCATCTAATGACCTCGATGCAAAAAAAGCAATATTAAATATTTTCCTTAGAATACCAATGCTCACAATGGAAGCTATGGCTCTAATTATAATGTTGAGCTCAATACTTACCTTTTCTTGGCTCTCAAATTCAAATGAAATTCCTATCCTTAAGGCCTCGGGAAAGTCGGCTTTTAGAATTTTATTACCTACTGTGTTAATTACTATTTTTATTGGATTACTAGTGACATTTATTGGCGGCCCTTTGGTTTCAGCCTCAATGCGCACTTCAGACAGTGTATTAGAGAGATTTAATCTTACTAATAAAAACTCATTCTCTGTAAGCGACAACGATATCTGGCTAAGAGATAAAAGTGATCGCATAGACATGGTAATTAAAGCGTCACAAATGAACTCAACTGCAACAGTTTTTTATGATTTAGTTTTTTTTGAATTCTATGGACAAGAAAGGCTTAACCGAAAAATTAGGGCTTCAAAGGCAATTTTAAATGAAACATTTTGGGAATTAACAGATGTGAAAATTTTGGATAACAATCTGAAACCTGAAAATAAATCAAAACCGATAATAATCCAACAACTCATTATTCCCACAAGTCTTACAAATGAACAGATAACAAATAGTTTTGCGGACCCAAGGGTTATCAATATTTATTCAATAAAAGAATTTATTTCTCGATTAGAGGCCTCCGGATACACCGCAACAAGACATAAACTCTTCTTTCTAACGGAATTATCAAGGCCACTATTCTTCACGGCAATGTTATTGATTGCAGCGATGTTTTTATTAGGGACTGAAAGTAAACTTTCTAGAAGCATAAAAATTTTTTCGTGTTTATTTATTGGCTTTTTTTTATTTTCTATTCAGAAGATTTTTGAGTCATACGCATTGACTGAGCAAGTCCCTCTTTCTATTGTGGCGTTTGGTCCCTCAATTTTTGCAATTTTAATTTTTTCAGGAATACTATTACACATAGAAGATGGATAAAAATGACATTTAAGAATATAAAAAAAATTTTTATCATTATTATGTTCTTAACTATTAGAGAATTACAGGCTCAGGATTTTTCTATTGAAGCGGAAACGCTAGTTTATAATAAATCAAGTAATATCTTCTCTGCTAAAGGAAATGTAAAAATTTATTTTGCTGATGTAACTATTAATACAGAATCCTTAACCTTTAACAGAAACTCCGAAAGAATAGAGTTTAATTCTGCAATATTTATAAAAACTAAACAAGGAGCACGAATTTTAGGAAGTGTTGCTGAAATTGATAAGAAAACACGTACGACCCTCGCAAAAAATGTAAAAGCACTGATTGAAGAAAAATTCCAAATAGCCTCCGAAGAAATGAAGATTGAGGGGGAAAATACTATTTTCAAAAAGGCTATCGGCACGCCGTGTGAAATATGTATTTCAAACCCTGAGCCTTCATGGGTCTTGAAGTCAGAAAGACTGGTACACAATTATAAAACTAAGAAACTTCACTTTTATAACACTTGGCTAGAAATTTTTGGTTTTCCTGTAATTTACACTCCTTACCTCCAAACACCAGAACCTGGAGTAACTCGAGCCTCTGGTCTTTTGGCTCCAAGCTTTATAAGCTCTGATTTACTGGGAACTGGATTTCGACAGCCCATGTTTATTACATTAGGGGATAGCGCAGACTTCACTTTTTCCGTGGTGAAAACATCTAAAATCAATCTTTTAATCGAGAGCCAATATAGAAAGTTATTCAACCTGGGGAATTTAACTTTAGAGTCCGCATTTTTGCCCTTAAATGGAAATGAATCTGTAAAAGGTTTTTTCAAAATTAAGGGGAGCAGGAGAATAGACCAAAAGACTTTCTTAAACATTGATACAACTTTAATAAGCGATACTTCTTTTCTAGGCAAATATGGGTATGACGAAAGGGATAGATTTTTAAATTTAATAAGCTATGAGAAATTTGCTTACAACAGCTCCCTGCAAGCTTCAATTTTGTATCATACCTCTCTGAGAGATCGTAATACAGTTGAACCTCTAGTCTTACCTGACCTGATGTACAGAACTTATAAGAAATTCAAAAAACCAGGCATTTTACTGCGCGAAAAATATTCTTTGGTCGGAGTATCGCGTAGAGAAGGTAGTGGCTACAGCAGATTATCAGCTGACTTCGAACTTAGTAAACGTTGGCAAACCCAAAATGGATTAATTATACGTGGCACAGGAAATGTGCTTACTGCTGTATACCTAGAAAATAAGAGCACAACGAGAGGTTACCTTTTGAAAGTTTATCCACTGGGTGCTTTAGAGTTAAAGTACCCTCTGTTTAGAGGTAAAAATGAGAGATCTGAGGTATTAATGCCCATCGCACAGATAGTTTATTCCACGGATACTTCATCTACAACTAACCCTATTGATGAGGATAGCTCAACAACAGAGTTTGATAGCACGACTCTGTTCAAATTAAGAAAAATACCTGGGATTGACAGACAAGAAAAAGGTCTCCGATTAAACGCTGGTTTGCAATATTTTTATGAGCATAAGAACAACTATAAATATAACATAAGTATTGGTCAGGTTTACAGAAATAAAAACTCAGAAGATTTTTTACTATCTTCAGGTCTTAATGGATATGAGTCTGATATTCTATTATCAGGAAATATAAACTTCTTGAAAAATTTAGAGATAGCCAGCAAGCAGGTATACAGCAAGAATTTTACATTAAAAAGGTCTGATACATCATTTAAACTTAAAAAAACTCGTTACCAAGTTCAAACTGGTTTAACAAACTTGATTTCTGATCCATCAGAAGGAACTAGCGCTCACTTGAAAGAACTAACCCTTAACTTAAATTCTAGCCTTACAAAAAATTGGTCTGGCATGCTTGGATTGCGAAGAAATTTGGTTAATAACGAAGATGTCAATGCCTCTATGGGATTG
This sequence comes from uncultured Rhodobacterales bacterium, assembly GCA_964580005.1. GTDB lineage: Bacteria > Pseudomonadota > Alphaproteobacteria > Rhodobacterales > Rhodobacteraceae > CACIJG01. The sequence continues at coordinate 21,189 of CAZOIZ010000009.1, read as the reverse complement.
AACTTTAGGAATGAGTGTATTGATATAGATTTGTCATTATCAAGGAGAAATACAACAAGCAATCTTTTGCCTAAAGACTCAAGGATTGACTTAGTAGTAAATTTCGGAAACATTGGATCAAAGTACTACAAGACCAAATTTTCTAAGTGTGTCATAAAATGAATGTGTTTACAGGGTATATGGTAACAAAAGCTTACATTGTTACAGTATTAATACTTCTCATGCCTTTCTCTGCCTTATGCAAGTCTGAATTTAGGGTTGTATACCAAGTAGATGATCAGATCATAAGCAACTATGACATTGACCAAGCTAGGAAATTACGTAATTTGCTTTCTAATTCAAATCTTGGCAGATCTGACGTGGAAAAAATTGTTATAAATGAAAAAATTAAGGAAATTTATGCTAATAGATTAAAAATAGTTGCGTCGGATGTCGAACTGAAGGTGCAACTTGATAATTTTCTTAAATCAAACAAAATTAATATGAGGGAGTTCAAAAACGTCCTAAGTTCAAAAGGAGTTGCAATAGAAACGTTTTATAATTTTGTACGAATGAATATTAGATGGGAAAAAGTTCTTAATAGTCGATTTGGCTATAAGATTAATAACCTTTCAATTCAAGACTCGATACCTTTAATCCCAACTCCAAAGAGGATAGAGAAAGAGTATGAATTCTCTGAAATATTTATTTCTATAAATCGGTGGGGTCGCCAAAACGCAAATCTTATAGCAAATAGGTTAGAAATAGAGTTGAAGGCTGGTGCTGGCTTTGATAAAGCTGTTGAAAAATTTTCTTCTGCGGAGTCAAAGTTAAATAAAGGGAAAGTTGGACCAATAAAAAAAAGTAAGCTACCTAAACACTTCAGAGATATTTTGGACGGATTAAAAAAAAATCAAATATCAAAGCCCTTTGAAATTAATGGAGGCTTTATTATATTAAAATTGAATGGTACCCGATCATATAAAACTGCTAAAACGCCTGAATTATCTGTGACCTTTGCCATTTCAAACACTTCTTCAAACAAACTCAATGCATGTTCAGAAGATAAAGAGATTAGGGGACCTGTTTTGCTATCTAAAGTAGAAAAAAATATTAGAGGCATACTAAAAAAGTTAATGCCCGGGGAGAGCTACAAGTTTTCAGATAATAGAGGATTTGAACGCTTCATTACGCTCTGCGAGAGCTCCATGAAAGAGAGAAAAAACGCAGGAATAAGCTACGAAAACGTTAAGAAAAATGAAGAAGCTCTTAGGCTTGGCAATGCATTGATGCTTGAATTAAGAAGAAATACCACCATAGTTAAGAAGTGACTAAAAATACTATAATCTTGACAATGGGGGATCCAGCAGGTGTTGGGCCAGAGGTACTTGTAAAAAGCTTTAAGAAGGCTAGGAAAGCACAAAATTTAGTTGCCATAAGTGATTTTCCAAAGATCAAAAACATAGCAGAAAGGTATCACGTACCCGTCCAAAAAATAAATTATATTGATGAGGCAGAAAATTTTAAAGATCACCTTAATGTTCTCCATTTGAAGTATGGTTCAGACTTTACTGCAGGTCAATTTGATCAAAAAAACTCTTTCTCAGTAATTGAATCAATACGAATAGCTACAGAACTTTGTTTAAAAAAGGAAGTTGGTGCGATGGTGACTGGCCCGATAAATAAATCGATTTTAAAAAGTGGTGAGGCTTTTAAATTTTCTGGCCATACCGACTATCTTGAGCATCTTTGTGGATGTGAAAAAGACACTGCAATAATGATGATGCTTAACAAGTTTTTAAAAGTAATTCCTCTTACGATTCATGAACCTTTGGATAAGGTATCAATTAAAATAAAAGAAGCAAATATTGAAAAAAAAATCGATCTTATAATATCAGAGGTAAGAAAGTACTTCTATTCAAAACCAAAGATAGCAGTTTTAGGCTTTAACCCACATGCTGGAGAAGAAGGTCAAATTGGCAATGAGGAAGTATCAGACATATTGCCTGCTGTATTAAAATTCCAAAAAAATAAAGACTGCATTGTGGATGGTCCTTTTCCTGCAGATGGATTTTTTGGATCTAAAGAATATAGAAATTATGATGTGACCCTAGCTATGTATCATGATCAGGCACTTATTCCTTTAAAATTACTTTCTTTTTTTGAAACTATCAATGTTACATTAGGACTACCAATTATAAGAACAAGTCCTGGGCACGGAACCGGCATTAACATTGCAAAAAATTTTGCAGCAGATTGTCATTCTTTCTATAGAGCAATTTTGTTTGCAGGGCAGATGATGTCTACTAAAAATAAATCAACGAACGAGCATTAGTTCTAATGCATGAAATAGCACCTAAAAAGAAATTCGGTCAAAATTTTTTGACCGATAAATCAATATTAGAAAGAATAATCTCATCGGCTGGTCGACTACAAGATAAAAGTATTTTAGAAATTGGTGGTGGCTCCGGTAATTTGACTAAATACCTTTTAGAAGCTAAGCCTAAAAAGCTTTTAGTAATTGAAATAGATAAAGACTATATCGATATCCTTAAAAGTGTTATGAAAAGTAAAAGTGTTGAAACGCTTCTTATTTCTGATGATGTTTTACATACTGACATTTATAGTTATTTCTCAGAACCTCCGGTTATTTTTGGTAATTTACCTTATAATATTTCCACTAAAATTCTTGCAAAATTATTGGTGCCTGCTAATAGAAAAAAAAATTGGGAAAAACTATTGCTAATGTTTCAGTTAGAAGTTGCAAACCGCATAGTCGCAGCACCAAACACAAAGCAGTATGGTCGTCTGTCTCTATTCTCACAGTTTTATTCTAATCCATCTTTAGAGTTTCAAATCCCAAAAACCTCATTTTTTCCGATACCGAAAGTTGAAAGCGCTCTTGTAAAGTTTCAAAGCAATTTTAAAACCTATGACGAATACAACGGTGTTTTATTCCAAGATATAATAAAAAAAAGTTTCCAGAGTCGCAGAAAAATGATCAAAAACACTCTTAAAAACAGTTATAAAGACATCTCCACCATAATGGAAATATGTGATATTCCTGAAAATAGTAGGCCTGAAAACATCAACCTTCAGCAGTTTTGTAAACTCACCAAGGAAATAGATAGATTAAAAGTTTAGGCCTATGTTTTTCTTAAGCTCTATCTGTATTTTGCTCTAAGGAGATTTTTGCTTTTTGTTCTTTTAAAGAAGGTACATCAGATAAGACTTTGTTTTCGTAATTATCATTTTGTGTTTTTTCTTTAATACTGCCACCCTCTTCAGCCGAACTTTCCTGTGCTGCCGCTTTCTCAGCTATCTCTTTCTGGGCTTCTAAAAGAAGTCTTGCATAATGTTCAGAGTGTTGTTGAAAGTTTTCTGCCGAAACTCTATCGCCTGATAGCTGTGAGTCATGAGCAAGCGATTGGTATTTTTCAATAATCTGCTGCGGAGTGCCTCTAACTTTACCTTCAGGGCCCGCACTATCGAAAACTCTGTTTATAACATTGCTAGGGTTTGGTCTACGACCATTATTTCTATTTTTATTACGTGATTTTCCTGAAGATCTCATTTTTAACTATATTTTCTAATGATATTAATTTGATGAACTAAATTTAGTTCAATCTCCTTAGAAATATAGCTCATTTAAAAATTAAAACAACCATGTACATATTCTTAGTAACTATTTTCTCCAATATCAGCCTTATGTGTCTTTTTTAACACACACGAGACGTTTAACTTGATTAAGATCTTCGTGAAACTCGAAATTATCAAAATTAACTTTTAGTAACTCCTTTTTTAATAAAACATCTTGCCCCTTCCCAAATTCTATTACAAATACTCCATTTTTATTCAAATATCTATCCACACTACTTAAAAATAGTTTGATGGCATCTAATCCAGATACCCCCCCGTAAAGTGCTTCATGAGGCTCATAAAGAATAATTTCTTTTTGTAAGAAAAAAAAGTCTCCTTTCGTAATATATGGGAGATTAGTAACAATTAGATCAAACTTTCCAGAAATGGTTGCAAATAAATTTGAGTGTATTATTTCACACTCAATCTTTAGCTCTGCAGCATTTTTCTTTGAAATTCTTATGGCTTTTTTTGAAAAATCTGCAAGGAAAAGACTGATGTTTGGGTTTTCTTTGTAAAGTGATATCCCGATGCAGCCACTTCCACACCCTAAATCGAGTACTTTCATACCATCAAATAGAAGATCTTTAGTAATCTCTATAATTAATTCACTTTCAGCTCTTGGGTCCAACACAGTTTTGTCAATATAAAAATCATTCTTCCAAAATGCTCTTGAACTAATTATATGGGATATTGGCTCACCTACTGCTCTACGGCTCACCAAATCCTTGAAAAGGCTAGATTTTTTATTTGAGCCTACGTGTGTATGATACTTATAACTCTGAGCAAAGGGTATCTTAAATGCGGTTGAGAATAATAATTTTGTTGACTCATTGTAATCCTCACATCCCGCTTCTTTTAATATTTTTTTTTGAGCAAGAAAAAGACTTTGTTTATTTTTCATCATCTGTTTCAAAAGAAGTCATTGCTTCTAGTCTTTCAGCAGAAATCAAACCATTTATGATTTCTTCAAGATTTCCATTAAGCACTTCTTCTAATTTATATAATGTAAGATTAATTCTGTGGTCTGTAACTCGCCCTTGAGGGAAATTGTAGGTTCTTATCCTCTCCGATCTATCTCCTGAACCAATCTGAGATTTTCTTTGCGAAGCAATCTCTTTTGACTGATTTTTTATATTTAGGTCATACAACCTTGTTCTTAAAACTTCCATGGCTCGTGCTCTGTTTTGATGCTGAGATTTTTCAGAGCTTGTAACTACTATTCCTGAGGGCAAATGAGTAATGCGAACGGCAGAATCCGTTGTATTAACATGTTGGCCTCCTGCTCCAGATGCACGCATAGTGTCAATACGTATTTCATTTGGCAAAATTTCTACATCTATTTCTTTAGCTTCTGGTAACACTGCAACTGTAGCAGCAGATGTATGAATTCTTCCACTACTTTCGGTCATAGGAACTCTTTGAACCCTATGGACACCACTCTCAAACTTCAATTTAGAAAATATTTTATCTCCCTTCAAATGAAAAACAACTTCTTTCAAGCCTCCTAAATCAGTAGATGTTTCTTCAATTACATCTACCTTACAATTGTTTTTATCTGCAAACCGCTGATACATTTTATATAAATCTAATGCGAACAAGGACGCTTCATCTCCTCCAGTTCCTGCTCTAATCTCAATAATCACAGATCTTTCATCATTAATATCTTTAGGTATCAGCAATAGCTTAAGATCCTGCTCAATAGACTCTTTTTTCGATTTCAATGTCAAGAGCTCACTTTCTGCTAAACCTGCAAACTCTTTATCTTTCAATAACATCGAGGTTTCTTCTATCTCTTCGACTATTGAAAAAAATTTTAAAATTACTTCTCTTACATCTCTCAAATCTGAATACTCCTTAGAGTACTCTTCTAATTTATTTCTATCTAATTGACCTTGCATTTCTTTTTCTAAAAATTCAAAACGGTCAATGATTTTCTTAAGTTTTCCTTCAAACATAAGAGAATACTATTTTTCAGAAAGTTCTTTTACTCGTTTTTCAACAAGGTCAACAATATGATCTATCATCTTATGATTATCTAATTTATGGTCTGTTTTCCCCAACCTGTATACCATTCCGCTTCCTGCACCTCCTCCGGTGAAACCTATATCTGTCATTAATGCTTCGCCTGGGCCATTTACAACGCAACCTATTATGGAAAGAGAAATAGGGGTCTTTATATGCTCTAGCTTTTTCTCAAGGATTCCAACCGTCTTTATTACATCAAAACCTTGTCTAGCGCACGAGGGACATGAGATAATCTGTACACCTCGATGCCTTAGGTTCAAGGATTTTAGAATTTCATATCCTGCCTTTACTTCTTCAACAGGATCTGCTGACAACGAAACCCTAATAGTATCTCCTAATCCTGCCCATAATAAGTTGCCCAGACCTATCGCCGACTTCACTGTTCCTGAAAAAAGTGACCCAGCCTCTGTTATTCCAATATGAAACGGAGCATCAGTGATGGTTACAAGGTCTGAGTAAGCTGCGACTGCCAAAAAGACATCGGAAGCTTTAACTGATATTTTAAACTCAAAAAAATCATTGTCTTCTAAGATACCTATATTTCTTTTTGCACTTTCTAATAAAGCATCAGGACAAGGCTCCCTATATTTTTCTAAAAGATCTTTCTCAATGCTTCCAGCATTAATCCCTATTCTGATTGAACAACCAAAATCTTTAGCAGCTTTAATCACCTCTCTGATTTTCTCATTATTACCTATATTCCCAGGATTAATACGCAAACAAGCAGCTCCAGCTTCGGCTGCTTCAATAGCTCTTTTATAATGAAAGTGGATATCAGCCACTATAGGAACTGTGCTCACCTTACATATTTCCTTTAGTGCTAAAGTGCTATCAGTATCTGGACAAGATACCCGAACAATTTCAGCTCCAGCTTCTGCACAATTATTAACTTGGGCAATAGTTTTATTGATATCAGCTGTTATTGTGTTGGTCATAGTCTGAACCGATATAGGATTATCACCGCCTATTTTAACGTTACCAACACTTATCTCTCTTGACTTTCTTCTCGAAATCTGACGCCATGGCCTTATGTTATCGAGTGACACTCCTAACACCTCACATGTAACAAACTAAAAGGAAAAGCCATTACAAGGACCTTTTCTTATTCAATAGACTATTTAAATAACTGTCCTCCAAATCATTTATTTTTAAGGAATTGAATATATTTTGTGGATCAATTTTGAAATTCTTAATTACTTTTCTTTTGTCAGAAACGGGTCCATAGGTAACACCATTCAGTGAAAAAAATAAATCTTTAGCATTACCTGCTCTCAAATCCCCATTAAACCAATTATTTTTTATCTCAAGAACCTCCCCTGCCTTGAGGATTTTTTCGACAACAACCTGACTCTCTTCATCCTTAATTCGTATCCAAGATGGATTTACTGCAAAAATATTAAGTGTAGTTTCGGGTCGGTTACCAACCACATTATCCTTCTTATTTACGCTAAAAGTATATTGGTTACCACTTAGAATGTCTTGTCTAATTTTATTGCTTGTAACACCTTCCTCTAAAGGGCCAGTCATTCCAATTTTAATATCTGTAAACTTTTTATTTTCATTAGAACCCAACTCACCAAATTCGGGGAAAACGCCGTAATCAAAATTTTTTGCTAACACCTCCTCTTTCATAACTCCTACTGATACGCTTGCGTATGGCAGCGCCCCATCCAGCTTCATAGAATTTATACCCAAAACTCCAATATCCTCTAGCCGTAAGTCCACTATTGGGCCATCTCTGTACGACACTTTTGGGGATGCCAATTTAATGTTTTCGGATACTTCAAATTTAATGTTATCAAAATCTTTGGTTGCCAACTGGAAACTATTGATCTTATTTTCATTGACAATCTCCGAGGAGTGTAGATTCATCTCACTCATTATTATAGGCAGATTATCGGCCGGAACAATTTTTAGCTTTTGAATATCAATTAGAACCTTCCAAGCTCCAAAACTTATTCCAAAAACAATAAAAATAGCTAACAAAAAGGGTAGAAAAAACACATAGCCTTTGCTTAATATAGAATTATCATATTCCTGAAAACCAACGTACGATGGCTTCCACTCAAGATGTGTTTCAATGCTGTAATCTTTAAGCCCTTTATTTTTAATTTTGTTTGTGCTTTCAAATTTCCTTGAACTATCGATTGAAGAAAACCCAGACTCAGTACGAAATCTTTCATATACCTCTTCAGGATTTAGGTTCAAATACCTCGCGTAAGACCTAACATAACCCGCTACAAAACCTTTATTTGGAAATGCATCTAAATCACAATTTTCAATTGCTGAGATATAAGCCGCTTTGATTTTGAGGTCTTTTTGAACCTGTAAAAGAGACTTACCCAAGGTTGCTCGTTCACCTCTCAGTTCTTCCCCGAGACGCAAAATGTATGAGTCAAAACCATTGACCTTAAATCCAAAGTTTCCGTCAGCCATAATCACCTGTATGGTATAAAATGAATTTATTCTTTCAGCGCGCTTACGTGGTGTCAGTCAACCCACTAAAAAGCTGTGGATAAATCTAATTTCACCATCAATATCAATTATTTCCTAAGTTTTCTAAAAAAACAACAAAAAACTTTTTTTAGCCCGAATACAGAAAAATAAAACTGTTACTGATCCATGCTTTTTTTAATCTGTTTAACAAGACTTTCGAAAATTCTGGGGGTATCTTCTTTTTCAAATAGCCAATTGTAAATTAAATAGTCATCATAAGATAAAAACTGCTCATACAAATCAAGCTCGGACATCTCAAAATTTATAAGATTTTTATTCGAGAATCGGCCCAAAATTAGATCTAATTCCTTAGTCCCTCTTCTCCAGCTTCTTATTGACAGTTTTTTACGAACAACGCTTATAGTCATGTTTTGGAAATAAGTTATTTTTTACCTGTTACAATCAAATTTTTTAGTTTAATTACAATGTATGCGTTTTTCAAGAAATATGGAAAAGATCAGCATGTCAAAAACAGCCGAGGTAGCTGATCTGGCGTTGTCTCTGAAAGAAAAAGGGCACAAAGTAATCAATATGGCATCGGGTGAGCTTACGTTTAGACCTGCTTCAACGGTAAGGAAAAAAGCTTGCCAAATAATAAATAAAGGACAAACCCTTTACACACAAGTTGCAGGTCTAAATGAATTAAGGCAGCTTTTAAGTGATAAACTCAAAAAAGATCTGGAGGTTGATTATAAATCTGATGAAATAATTGTTTCCAATGGGGGTAAGCAGGTAATTTATAATGCACTACAGAGTACTATAAATAGAGGTGATGAAGTTATTATTGTTTCCCCATATTGGGTATCATATCCAGAGATTATTAAATTATGCGGGGGAAAACCAAAAATTCTACAGTCAAAAAGAAAAGATGGGTTTTCAATAAACACAAAAAATTTGGAAAAGCTTATTACATCAAAAACTAAGTGGCTAATCTTGAATTCACCAAATAATCCAACAGGTACCGTGTACTCTTTTGAGACTTTAAAAAATTTAACCGAACTTTTGAAGAAATACCCTGAGATCTGGGTTCTTTCAGATGATATTTATGAAAAACTAAACTTTTCATCGAAGAAGAACGTAAACATAATAAATCTTGATAAGAGACTCAAAGAAAGATCACTTATAGTTAATGGATTTTCTAAAGGATACTGCATGACGGGGTGGAGGTTAGGATACGGTGCTGGCCCTAAAATACTTATCGAGGCTATGAAAAAAATACAATCTCAGTCGACTTCTGCTCCTAACACAATTGCTCAAAATGCAGCAATCGAAGCTTTAAAATTGGATAATAATTATTTTGAAGAAATCAAAACCTCACTCATAAAAAGGAGAGCCGTTGTAACCTCAGCTTTTTCAGATTTTCAGAGTTTTAGCTCTAATTTTAGCCAAGGTGCATTTTATATCTTTCCTTCAATAAAAAGGTTTCTGGGCAAAAGGTTAAACGGTAGAGACATAATAGTTGATGATACAAGCTTTTGCCTCCATTTATTGTCCTCTGAATATGTTGCGGTAGTACCAGGCTCAAGCTTTGGAAGCAAAGATAGTATAAGAATAAGCTATGCCTTAAGTGAAAAAGATTTACGAATTGGATGTAAAAGGATAAAACGATTTTGTAAAAAGCTAGTTTAAAAATGTTCTAATCTTTAGTATAGCACTCAACAAATAACGTTCAGACAATTAAGTAAAAAGAATGCATGATATAAAACTCATCAGAAAAAGTCCTGAGATTTTTGATAAATCTTTAGAGAAAAGGGGTGAAAGCTCTAAAAGTGGAGAAATTATTTCACTTGATTCACAAAGACGACACCATATTACACAATTAGAAAACTTGCTCACTAAAAGAAAAATGTTGTCTAAAGAAGTTGGTAGTTTTTCTAATAATAAGGATACAGCCGCAAATAAGATCCGTGAAGACATAAAAAATATGAAAAAAGAGATAGCTAAATTAGAAGCTAAACTTAGAGATATTGAAAACGCTTTAGAGAATCTACTTTTAACAATACCTAATTTACTTAGTGATGATGTACCTTTTGGAACAAGTGAATCAGACAATGTTGAAGTTTCCAGATGGGGAGAAATAAAATCTTTTCCTTTTAAACCCAAGGAACACTTTGAAGTTGATGCCACAAAGAACGATATAAATTTTGAAACTGCTGCCACAGTTACTGGGTCACGATTTGTATTTCTCTCTAAATCTGTCGCCTTGTTACATAGGGCATTAACACAATATATGCTCAACACAAATATAATTGAGAACGAGTTAACAGAGTTTTGGGCTCCAGTTCTTGTTAATGAACAGTCAATGTTTGGAACCGGTCAATTACCTAAGTTTAGAGAAGATAGTTACCAGACAAATGATGGTCTTTGGCTTATTCCTACTGCAGAGGTTCCTTTAACAAACATTGGGAAGAATAGGGTTTATACAATTGAAGAATTGCCAATCAGAATGACGGCAGCTACACAATGCTTTCGTTCAGAAGCTGGTAGTGCTGGAAAAGATACAACAGGAATGATTAGACAACATCAATTTGAGAAAGTGGAGATGGTTACATTTTGTACTCCAGAGTTTGAAAAATTTGAACTTGAAAGAATGACAGAGTGCGCTGAGAAAATTTTAAAAAATTTACTGATACCTTTTAGAAAGATACTTTTATGCTCTGGGGATATTGGTTTTGGATCAAAAAAAACATATGACCTAGAGGTTTGGTTGCCTGGCCAAAATAGATTTCGTGAAATTTCGAGTTGCTCTATATGTGGGGACTTCCAGTCCAGGAGAATTAATATTAGATATAAGAATACTCAAGACTCCAAACCTCAATTCATTTCTACTTTAAATGGGTCTGGACTTGCTGTTGGGCGTTGCTTGATAGCAGTTATTGAAAATAATCAACAAGAAGATGGATCTGTAGTGATTCCAAACGTGCTAAAACCATATATGTTCGGTTATGAAAAAATTGATAGTAAGGGGAACCTGATATAGGATGCGCATTTTAATAACTAACGATGACGGCTTTAATGCTGATGGGATTAAATCTTTAAAAAAAATAGCCCTTGAAATGTCGACTAATGAGAACATTTTCGTGGTTGCTCCATCTGAAAATCAATCAGCGAAAAGCAGATCAATTACATATAAAAAAGATTTCCAAATTATTAAGAAAAGCAATAACGAATTTTCTGTAGATGGAACACCTACAGATTGTATAATATTCGCTCTCGAACATCTTATGAAAGATAAAAAGCCCGACATTGTTTTATCAGGTATAAATTGGGGATATAATCTAGCAGAGGACGCATTTTATTCTGGTACAATAGCTGCAGCTTTGGAAGCCGCTGATAGAGGGATATTATCAATTGCTTTAAGCCAAGCTTATGAAAGTAAAGAGAGAGAAATAAAACCTTATATCTTTGCCGAGAGTTGTGGTGCAAGACTATGTTTATCTATTTATGAAAATTTTTCAATTGCAAAAAAAAAGACGGCATTTAATGTTAACTTTCCTGTAAACCCCAGAATGGAATATCCTGACTGCATAAAAATCACCCCAGTAGGAAGAAGACAAAACTCAAACTTTGTTATTAAACTGAATATAAAATCTCAACTTTTGTATACGGCTCTGATAGATAGTATTAATAAAAATTCAACTTCTATATCTGAGGATGACTATACAAGCTGTTTAGATGGGTATGTTACAGTATCACCTATTACTATGTCTATTCTTAAGGAAACCAATTTTGAAAAACTTAAGAAAGTAAATTTCTGACATGCAAGAGTCAAAAGCCTTTCTTATGCTAAAACTGAGACGAATGGGAATTTCTAACAAAGAAATTTTAGGTTGCATTGAGTCATTAGATCGAAGCGATTTTGTTTCAAAGAGCTTTTTAGATCGATGCTTGGAAGATATAGCACTCCCTATTGATTGTGGTCAGACAATCAGCCAACCATCACTCGTAGCTCTAATGACCCAACAATTAGAAATTCCACAAAGAAGTAAAGTTTTAGAAATAGGTACTGGATCTGGTTATCAAACAGCAATACTTGCTAGACTTGCATCAAGAGTCTATTCAATTGAGAGATATAAAATACTTGCAGACACGGCCAAGAAACGTCTTGAAAAGCTCAACATATCAAACGTTACAGTACTTTTGCAGGATGGTTTCTTTGGTTATTCTCCTCAAGCACCTTTTGATAGAATTATCTTAACTGCTGCAGTTGAAGAAATTCCCAGTTTAGTTATAAGTCAACTAAAGGTTGGGGGTATAATGATTGTTCCGGTTGGCTTGCCAAACCAGAAGCAATCACTTTTGAAAGTTGTTAAAAATGAAAAAGGCTTGGACATTACAGAGCTAATGAGTGTAAGGTTTGTGCAAATGAAAGAAGGGCTGGTAAAAGCTTAAAATCTGGGTTCAGTTTTTATGAAAAAGAAGGCAGTAATAACTCTACTTTTTGTTTTGCCAATTTTGGTCAATTGCCAAACTTTAGAGCATACGAAAACGGGTAATTTAGGTGTTGAAAGAGCGTATTTTGATGAGAAGACAAGACCAGATATTAGAGGTATAATCTCTTATGAAAAGTATCAAGTCGCGGTAGCAAATGGGAATGAAACGGTCCTAGAGATTGCTAATAGGTTAGGCTTAGATCCAAGAAAGTTTGCTTTGTTCAATGGTTTAGTAGAGTCATATAGACCCAGAAAAGGCGAATTATTAGCATTAAACAAAAACATAGAACCAATAAAAAAAATGAATAAAAGTGTTTGGTCTCAGAAAAGCACAAAAAACGTACTTGAGAGAGTACAAGAATCAAAAAAAGTCTCTGTTCCAACCAAAGACTTCGCTGAGCACAGGGTTGAAACTGGAGAAACAATTTATTCGATAGCTCGATTATATAATGTTTCGGTGACCTCTTTAGCTAAGTTAAACAAGTTAGATGCAGAGTTTACCATTTACTTAGGACAAAACATCATTGTTCCGATTGCACAGCCGAAAATAAATCCCTTAAAGGAGGAAATTAAGCCTGCTGGTAATAAATTAGTAAAGAATAAAAAAAATAACTCGGAAAATTCATTAGAGAAAAAGAATTCTGGTATCACAAAAAATACTTTTGTCATTCCCATAAAAGGAAAAATAATAAGCAAATATAATCCCAACAGTGAGAAACAAAAAAATCAAGGGATTGATTTCAAAGTATTGCCAGGGTCTACTGTTTTTGCAGCGGCTTCAGGTAGCGTTGCATTGATAACAGATAATACTGAAAACTTCGGTAAAATTGTATTGATAAGACATGCTAATAACTTTATCAGCATATATGGAAGAGTAGCGAACGTAATTGTGAAAAAAAATGAAAGGGTTAAAAAAGGACAGAAGATCGGTTCAATGTCAGAAAAGATAAATGATGACAAAGGTCAAATTGTACTTCATTTTGAGCTAAGACGAGGAACAAAAAGCGTTAACCCAGAAAATTACTTTGAATAAAAAAGTACTATTTGTAACTACTTAGTAAAGATACTATAAATTGTTTTGCAACTCGACCTGACCTACTACCTCGTTGGACTTGCCATTCTATTGCCCTTTTGTCTAGCTCTTTTATTGCTATATCGATACCGAATGATTTGGCATAGGACCTAACTATTTCTAGATAAAGGTTTTGATCACACTCGTAAAAACCTATTGAAATACCAAACCTATCTGAAATGGAAAGACGTTCATCAAGTTCCTCTTCCCATCTCATAAAATCACTATTATCGCCTGTCTTTCTACTTAATAGATGCCTTCTATTTGATGTAGCGTATATCAAGATATTCTGTGGTCCACCAATTAATCCACCATCTAACAAAGATTTAAGTGATTTATAGCCTGTTTCATTATCATCGAATGAAATATCATCACAAAATATAATAAATTTTTTATTTAAATTTTTAATTGTTTTCAGCAACTTACCAACTTGTGCTATATCGTCCCTAGCCACTTCAATAATCTTTAGACAATTGCTCATAGAACAAGCAGCCATAACAACAGATTTTATAAGAGTTGATTTACCCATACCCCGAGCGCCCCAAACGAGCACATTATTAGCTAAATTTCCGTCGATAAATGCTTTAGTATTAAGCCTTACCTGCTCAATTTCTTGATCCATTCCTTTTAGCAATGCAATATCTACAGTTTGCACATTAGTAACCTCGGTGTAATGGTTTTGATCTGGATCCCATATGAAAGCCGCTGATTTTTCAAAAAATGAGGTGTCGGGCTTTAAGGGAAATGCTCTTTCAAGTGAGTCTGCTATTCTTTTTAGATATTTCTCCATAATAATGGCTCTTATGTATTTTCATCCATTCGTTGAAGAACTTCCTCTTTTTTCTTTTCTACCATACTGACCAACAAAATGGATATTTCATACAGAGAATACACTACAGAAAATAAAATTATTTGAGTAATAACGTCTGGAGGAGTGACTATAGCTGCTACTATTAATATACTAACTATCGCATATTTTCTAAATCTGATTAATGATCCAGAAGAAACCAAACCAGCTTTGCCCATTAAAGTTAACAACACAGGCAACTGAAAACATATACCGAATGCCAATATGAATCTCATAGTAAGACTGAGATATTCATTTATGGTACCAAGATATTTGATACCTACAAGATTATTTAGATCTGATGTATTTTGAAAACTCAAAAAAAAGTTAAATGCTAGGGGAAGAACAACAAAATAGGCAAAAGCCGCTCCAATAATAAACAATACGGGCGAAGCAATTAGAAAAGGCAAAAAAGCCAATTTTTCTTTTTTATACAACCCTGGGGCAATAAACCGCCAAATTTGAAACCCAATAAAAGGAAATGATACTACAAAGCCTCCAAAAAAAGATATTTTTACATTTACCATAAAACCCTGTTGGAGACCCGTAAATATCAATTCGTTAGCTTCATTTTTAATTGCAAGCAAATCTGTTATCGGCATTGCTAAAAAATTAAATATATACTTTGAAAATGGAAAAACGCAAACCATGCAAAAAAGGAACGCTAGCACAGAAACAACAAGCCTAGACCTTAATTCCGAAAGATGTTCTATCAGAGGGGCGTTTGATGACTCTATCTCATCCTGTTTTTCTTGCTCTTTTTTCATCAATTATTACTAGATAGTCAAGTAAGCTCTAACTCAAGGTTTCTTAGAAATTCAAGGGCTATTTTTTTTTATTTTAACCTTATTACTCTTTTTAACTCTTATTCCTATATCATGGTCCTTAATATAAGTCTCTACATCAGTATGCTTACTTAAATTGTTTTTCAAATTATTAATTTCTTCTATTTCTGCAGTTTCATTTATCTGATCATAAAACTCTCTTGCAACTTGCTTTATTTTTCCGAGAACTTTTCCTGCTTTGTTTAACAATTTTGGTAAGTCCTTAGGCCCAACAACTATCAAAGTGACGGTTCCTATAACGAACAGCTCCTGCCAACCCAGATCAAACATTCTTTTTTTTATCCTTTATCTTTTTCAGGAGTTATATCTTTTGCCTTTTCTGAAACTTCTTCCTGTGCCTTATCTAATTCCTGTTTCCCTTCACTTATACCCTTCTTAAAACTAGTAATACCCTTTCCAACTTCGCCCATTAGTGAAGATATCTTCCCTCTTCCAAATAATATGAGTACAACCACTGCAATTAAAATGATGCCTGGCAATCCAATTTGATTAAACATTTATTAACTCCAAATATTTTTTATCTCTATAGTGCTAACGATTAAACTAACAGAAAAATAAAATTTATCACTTAAATTTTTAATCTTTAACAAAAACAAAACAGCGATCTCTTTTAACTGAAATCCACAAATTTTTTCCAGAAGGAGGAAGAAAAACACCTGGGACAGATGCTTTGAGTATAGATTGATCAAACTCCATTTTCAATTCGACCAGACTTTCTTTTCCTAGAAACCTAGAACGAACTACTGAACCTCTGGCTGCAACTCCATGCTCAATGGTAGGATTGGGACCTTTACCATTTCTATCAAAGTCAATTTTTAGGTGTTGAGGGCGAATAATTATTTCAACAGTGAGGCCGTTTAGTAAACCGGGAGTCATAAATAAACCAAATGGGGTTTCAGTTTGTGCATTATTCACTATTCCTTGTATAATATTATAATTCGATAGAAACTTTGCTGCTTTACTGTCTATTGGTTTATTATAAACATTATAAGGAGCTCCCTTCTGTACGATAGAACCGTCTCGCATCAATGCAATGCTGTCGGATACTTTCATGGCTTCCTCTGGATCATGAGTAACCATAATAACTGATGTACCTTCTTCACTCAGTAGAGATAAGGTAAGATCTCTTATTTCATCTCTTAATATATTGTCTAAACTCGTAAAAGGCTCATCCATTAGCATAAGCTTAGGGCTTGGTGCCAAGGCTCTAGCTATAGCAACTCTCTGCTGTTCACCACCGGATATCATATGGGGGTATTTCTCCCCAAAAGTGAGCATCCCGACACAATCAAGTAAGTAATTCGTTCTCTCCTTAATCTTTGCATTATCAAGTTCATTCAAAGCATAACTAACATTCTGGAAGATATTTAAATGAGGAAAAAGCGAAAGATCTTGAAATACAAGTCCTATACTTCTCTCAGGCGTTTCCTTCAAAATATTTTTGTCATTTGAAACCAAACAGTTATTGATAGATATTTTGCCCTTATCAGGAACCTCTAAACCTGAGATCAATCTAAGAGCCGTTGTCTTCCCGCACCCAGACGGTCCCAGAAGACACATCCTCTCACCCTTATCTAGTATGAGATTTAAATTATCTAAAACTTTTTGTTGCTTAAATGATTTAGAAACTGCCTCAAGCTTCAAAATTTGCTTATCTTCCTGAATTCTAATTCTCCTTGAGGCGTAATTCGATGATAAATGAAATCTAAACCATCGTAATTAATTTTTAGTCAACGAAAGCTTTTTCAATTACAAAATGACCTGGCATGGAATTAGAACCCTCTTCCATACCTCTGTCTATGCAAATTTCTTTAAATTCATTGAGCATTGCAATACTACCGCAGATCATCGCTCTATCCTCCGATGGGTTTAAATCACGTCCAAACTCCTCCACAAATCTTTTTGATTTTAGCCAGTCGGTAATTCTTCCAAAATATTGACTAGGTTCTCTCGTAGTGGTTGGAAAAAACTTCAGCTTACCTTTTACTATTTCCGACAACAGATCGTTTTTATAAATTGCGTCAACAGTATGCTTTCCAAATTCAAGCTCATTGATCTGACGACAAGTCTGAAAAAGTATTACCTCATCAAATTTTTCATATGTCTCAGGATCACGAATAATGCTTGTAAAGGGTGCTATACCTGTCCCAGTAGAAAAAAGAAATAGTCTTTTTCCTTTTAAAAGAGCATCGTTTACAAGAGTTCCTACTGGCTTATTTCTAAAAATAATACTGTCACCTTCTTTTAGCTGTTGAAGCTTTGATGTCAAAGGCCCATCTTCAACCTTAATAGAGTAAAATTCAAACTCTTCATGCCAATTAGGAGACGCTATTGAGTAAGCTCTAAGAACAGGTTTATCAGCAATATTCAGTCCAATCATGACAAACTCTCCAGATCTAAACCTAAAATTGTCAGGCCTGATACATGAAAACGAGAATGTTAAGGGTGTCCAGTGATGCACCTTCAAAACCTCGAGTTCCTGTAATCCACTGTTTTCCTTTTGCAACTTGAATTCCTAAAAATTAATTTGAAGACACTTATACCAGAAAAAAATAACTATTGAAATTTTTAAAGTAAAGTAGGTTTTATAAATCCATTTCAGCTATCTTTATCATTGGTTTTTTTCCACAAATCGAGTAGATGTCCTCTTTTATAAAGCGCTCGAATTCATTCAATTTATTTCTGTCTTTTTTCTTAGCTATCTTATTGAGATATATTTCAGCATTTGTTTTTAATTCGTCTAAGTAATCTTCAAATCTTGGAAGACCAAAAGAAGTGAATTGAACATTTAAATTTTTCTTAACCGTTTTATATGATATGACTATTACAACTAATCCCTCTGAAGACATTATAGTTCTTTCTCTAAAGGCGATGTTATCAGATTTTGCTATAATTTTACCATCTACAAATAATTTTTCGGGCTTATTACTGGAATCATTTTTAACATTAAGGTCTTTATCTATTTCAACAACTTCACCATTTCTCACTATTTCAGCTCTTATTTTTTTTTCTTTCAGAATTTTCTTATGTCCAATCAAATGCCTGATTTCTCCATGCATTGGCACTACAAGCATTGGTTTAATCTTTTTATAAAAATCCATCATTTCTGGTATGTTAGTATGCCCACTTACGTGAAATTCTCTATCATCACTATATATTACCGCCACCCCCTTTTCGGATAGATTATTTATCACCCTATTCACTGCTATTTCATTTCCTGGAATAGTTTTGGAAGAGAAGACGAAAGTATCTCCGTCCCCTATTTCTAACCCCATATATTTACCGCGAGATAATTGCGCGGAGGCTGCTCTGATTTCTCCCTGAGATCCTGTTGCAATAACTAATAAGTTTTCCTTTGGTACCAAGTGAGCTTTTCTAGGGTCAATCAAATTTGGGAAATGCGTGAGTATACCTGTTTCAATAGCCTTACTTAGCATATTATTCATTGCTCGTCCAAAAACAGCAATTGACCTTCCGGATTTTTCACCAGCATCCGCTATGATTTTCAGTCTTCCAAGATTTGAAGCGAATGAAGTAAAAATGATTCTACCCTTGCTCTGGTTTATAATTTTATAAATGGATTCTTTAAGCAAAGATTCAGACTTTCCCTCGTTTTCGTTGAGCATATTAGTAGAATCCACAACACACAGGGAGGGTCTGCCACCAAGCGCATGTCCTAGCTTTTTATAATCTATGGGTTTGTCTAAAATTGGATCTTTATCTATTTTAAAATCACCAGTGTGGAGAACGGTACCAAAATTACTATTTATAATTAAGAACGAAGCTTCTGGAACCGAATGTGTGGTTGGGAAAAATGATACTGATGCGTTTTTCAGCTTGACTTCGAATGGCCATTCCTTGACTGTTACCACCCGCTTATTACTTACATTGACTTTATTCAATTTATCCTTGACGATTTCAGCAGTGAATTTCCTACAATATATCTTACAATCTATTTTTGATGCAATAAATCCGATTGCTCCTAAATGGTCCTCGTGAGCATGGGAAATAAAAATTCCTTCTAAATCTCTTAAGTTATTAAGTATCAGTTTTGGGTTTGGGAATATTAAATCCACACCTGGTTCAGTATCTGGTTTAGGAAAGGAAACACCGGCGTCCACTAGGATATAACTTATCTTATTTTTATTCTTGAAACCATAAGCGTACATATTCATGCCAATTTCTCCAGCACCTCCAATAGGTGAGTAAATTAAGCTATGATCTTTCAAAATTATTTATCCTCATTGAAACTTGATATATATACTAGGCCTCTGATGGTAAGTCTTAAGTCAATTTTGTCAAATATAGATGTATCGCGAGAAAAAACGCTAGATAAACCACCTGTAGCAATCACATTATTTATTTTCTTTTCGTTTTTTATTTTTGCAATTATCCCATCTACCAAGCTCAAATATCCCCAATAAATCCCCGATTGCATACAACTAATTGTATTTCGTCCTACTACTTTATTAGGACGTTTGACCTCTACATGTGGTAACGCAGCTGCAGCTTCATGTAGAGCTTTTGTTGACAAGGAAACACCTGGGGCAATTACACCACCTACATAGCTTCCTGACTGATTAATTACATCAAATGTAGTTGCAGTTCCAAAATCAACAACAATAGTGTTTCCACCTACGAGTTGGTATGCAGCTATAGCATTCACAAGTCTGTCCGCACCAACATTAACTCCTCTTTCAACATCTATAGAAATTGGGATTTTACAGTTATCTGAACCAACTATGAGTGGTGTACATTTAAAATAGGTTTTACACAGCACCTTTAAATTAAATATTGAATCAGGAACCACAGAGGATACTATTGTTTTGTTAATTTCTTTATAATTTATATTAGCTATGTTGAACAATTGTTGCAGCCATGTGAAGTACTGATCTGCGGTCATATTTCCATCAGTAGAGCACCTCCATTCCGATAATATTTTTTTGTTTTTTGAAACAGAAAACACAGAGTTCGTATTTCCTACATCTATTGCTAAAAGCATAACTCAACTCCCAAAGTAAACATCTCCAGAATATATTTTTTTAATACCGGTATTCTCACCAAATATTAATCCTCCAATTTCATCTAATCCAAGAAAAGTTCCAGTACTTATCTCTCCTTTATTATCAGAAATATTTATCTTGGATCCTTTATTGTAGCTCCTAGCTTGCCAAAGTCTTAAAATTGAGCATAAATTTTGTTCGTTAATTCTTGATCCTAACTTAACTAATTGTGCATTAAATTTACTGAAAAAAATTGACTGATTAATTTTATTATTTGTAAAGTTTGCGAGACATTGGGTATTATATTTTTTTTTTGTTTTAGCTTTTAATCTTGGAGATGAAGTTAAATTAACACCTATACCAACAATCAGCCCATTTCTGGCGTTGTAAGATCCTTGAACACTTTCAAGCAAAATACCTGCAACCTTACAATTTTCAATCATAAGATCATTTGGCCACTTTAACCGTATATCAACATCATTAGTAACAATCTGCTTTACAGTGTTGTAAAGGGCAACTCCTATAAAAAAACCATAAAGGTGGAAATAAGTATGTTCAATAGTTGGAAAAAATACTACCGATCCAGAAAAATTGCCCTGCTTACTGAACCAAGTATTTCCATTTCTTCCCTTACCTTTACTCTGCTTGTTAGCAATTATCCAAGTAGGTTTGGTAAATTCACAAATTCTTCTCTTGATTTCTTCATTTGTACTATCGACCGAATCAAGCCAGATCACATCACTATTTAAAAAATGGTTCATAATATCTATTAATAAAGTAAGCTTTCTGCAGCTGCACGGGTTAAGGGCTCAATGCCCAGTAAATTATAAGTACCAACAACAATCGC
>CAZOIZ010000008.1:0-27411 GCA_964580005.1 uncultured Rhodobacterales bacterium | reverse complement strand
GGGAGTGCTTTGGGAGAGCACATGAATTGGAAGAGCTTTTGAAATTTAATGATCTGTTTTCCCACTCAGGTCAGAAAGATAAAGATCAGAGGTTTCCATGAGCAATGTTGTGACTACTAAAAGTCGTGTAAGAAAATATTTTGGTAAGATAAGAGAGGTGGCAGAAATGCCCAACCTTATCGAGGTTCAAAAGTCATCATACGACTTATTCCTAAAATCTGGGGAGGGGTCTGAGCCTATTAAAGGTGAAGGCATAAGAGGAGCGTTTGAATCGATTTTTCCAATCACGGATTTCAACGAAACAGCAGTCTTAGAGTTTGTTTCATATGAACTAGAAAAACCGAAGTATGATCTAGAAGAATGTCATCAAAGAGACCTCACCTTTGGAGCTCCTTTAAAAGTAAAATTGCGTCTGATCGTGTTCGAAGTAGACGAGGAAAGTCAGGCAAAATCGGTTAAAGGTATAAAAGAGCAAGATGTGTACATGGGCGACATTCCATTAATGACACCTAACGGGACATTTCTAGTAAATGGGACAGAACGAGTAGTTGTTTCTCAGATGCACAGATCACCAGGAGTGTTTTTTGATAACGACAAAGGTAAGACACACTCTTCTGGCAAAATACTTTTCACAAGCAGAATTATCCCCTACAGAGGGTCTTGGCTTGATTTCGAGTTTGATGCCAAGGATCTTGTATTTGTAAGAATTGACCGAAGAAGAAAAATCCCTGTATCTACCCTTCTTTTCGCGTTGGGTTTAAGCCAAGAGGATATCTGCAGCACTTATTATAAAGAAGTTAAGTATCACTTAAAAGAGGGTAATAAATGGTCTACACCTTTTTACGCATCTAGGTTCAGGGGTGTTAAACCTCCTTTTGATCTTATTGATGCTGATACCGGCGAGGTTATTGCAGAGGCAGAGAAAAAGATTACCCCAAGATTTGTAAAAGAAATTGAGGAAGCTAAAGCCGTTAAAGAGATTTTAGTTCCTTTTGAATCCATAATTGGTCGGTTTGCTTCAAATGATATTATTGATGAAAAAACTGGTGAGATATGGCTGGAGGCTGGTGAAGAGATAACATGCGATTTTGATCAGAAAAGCGGATCGATAACGGGTGGGAATTTGAAAGTGCTTTTCGATAACGGGGTAACTGAAATATCAACGCTAGACATAGATAATGTGAATGTCGGGCCTTATTTAAGAAACACAATGGTTTCCGATAAGAATTTTAATAGGGAAATGGCTCTTGAAGATATATATAAAGTGATGAGACCCGGGGAACCGCCGACCACCGAGGCCGCTGCTGCTCTCTTTGACACTTTATTTTTTGATGAAGAGAAATATGACCTATCAGCCGTGGGAAGAGTTAAACTTAATATGCGTCTTGATCTCGACGCACCAGACACAATGCGGATACTTAGAAAGGATGACATTGTTGCTGTAATCAGGGCTCTTGTGGAATTGAAGGACGGCAAGGGTGAAATTGACGACATAGATCACTTGGGGAATAGAAGAGTAAGGTCTGTTGGTGAGCTTATGGAGAATCAATATAGAGTTGGCTTGCTTAGAATGGAAAGAGCCATTCGAGAACGGATGTCTTCTGTGGAGATTGACACTGTTATGCCTCAAGATCTGATTAATGCTAAACCAGCGGCAGCAGCAGTAAAAGAATTTTTTGGATCTAGCCAATTGTCACAATTTATGGATCAAACTAACCCGTTATCTGAGGTCACTCACAAGAGACGTCTATCTGCCCTTGGGCCGGGAGGTTTAACTCGGGATAGAGCAGGGTTTGAGGTTAGAGATGTACATCCCACCCATTATGGAAGAGTTTGCCCTATTGAAACTCCTGAAGGTCCAAACATTGGCTTGATTAATTCTTTAGCTTCATTCGCCAAAGTGAATAAATATGGTTTTATTGAAACGCCTTATAGACGCGTTGAAGGCGGCAAGGTCACTGACGACGTTGTATACATGTCGGCGACAGAAGAGATGAAGTATACAATTGCCCAAGCGAATGCAAAGCTAAACAAAGAAGATGCGTTTGAGAATGAGTTAGTATCAACTCGCCGGTTTGGAGATTATATGCTCTATCCGTCTGAGTCTGTTGATTATATTGATGTTTCTCCTAAGCAATTGGTATCGGTAGCAGCCTCGTTGATACCATTTTTGGAAAACGATGATGCTAATAGAGCATTGATGGGGTCAAACATGCAAAGGCAGGCCGTGCCTTTGTTAACAGCAGAAGCACCATTCGTTGGTACTGGAATGGAGTCAGTTGTAGCCAAAGACTCTGGCGCGGCAATTGTGGCAAAACGCTCTGGCGTTATTGATCAGGTTGATGCAATGAGAATAGTGGTAAGAGTGACAGATGAAATGGAGCTGGGTGATCATGGCGTAGATATATATAGGTTGAGAAAGTTCCAAAGATCTAATCAAAACACTTGTATCAATCAGCGACCTTTAGTTAAAAAAGGTGATCATGTTGAGAAAGGAGAGGTTATCGCTGATGGTCCATCGACCGATATGGGTGAACTAGCATTAGGAAAAAATGTGTTGGTCGCTTTCATGCCATGGAACGGTTACAATTATGAAGACTCAATTTTAATTTCTGAGAGGCTTGTAAAAGACGACGTATTTACGTCGGTACACATTGAAGAGTTTGAAGTTGCTGCTAGAGATACGAAGCTAGGCCCAGAAGAGATCACCAGAGATATCCCTAACGTCGGCGAAGACTCTCTTAGAAATTTGGATGAAGCTGGAATTGTTTATATTGGAGCAGAAGTTGGACCGGGTGACATACTTGTAGGAAAAATTACTCCAAAGGGCGAAAGTCCAATGACCCCTGAAGAGAAACTTCTTAGAGCTATATTCGGGGAGAAAGCGTCAGATGTGAGAGATACTTCCCTTAGGATGGGTCCAGGAGATCATGGGACTATTGTGGAGGTTAGAGTTTTCAATAGGCACGGGATAGAAAAAGACGAGCGCGCTTTACAGAATGAGCGACATGAAATAGAACGCCTAAGTCGAGATAGAGACGATGGTATCGAGATCTTGGAAAGAAATATATACTCGAGATTAAGTGATCTTTTGATTGGCAAGAAAATAAACGATGGGCCTAAAAGTGTCGTTAAAGGGTCAAAGATAACGCAAGATACACTAGACAGTCTTTCGAAAGGACTTTGGTGGAAGTTTTCTCTACAGGCAGAAAACGATGCAAAAAAAATGGAAGCATTACAAGAGCAATTCGAGAAGCAAAAAAAGATTGCTAACGACTCCTATCAAGACAAAGTGGAAAAGGTTAGAAGAGGAGATGATTTGCCCCCTGGTGTAATGAAAATGGTTAAAGTATTTGTTGCTGTTAAACGAAAGCTTCAGCCAGGCGATAAAATGGCTGGTAGGCATGGTAATAAGGGGGTCATTTCAAAAGTTGTGCCGGAAGAGGACATGCCATTTTTGGAAGATGGTACAACAGTAGATTTGGTTTTAAATCCACTTGGAGTACCAAGCAGAATGAATGTTGGGCAAATTCTTGAGACTCATATGGGGTGGGCTGCAAGATCATTAGGAGATTCCATCAACAAGGCAATTTCTGAGTTTAAAAAAAGCAATGATAAAAAAGTTTTGGAGAAAGCATTATCGAACGCATATGGAAGTGATGATTTTAACAAAAAAATCAAAGGATTATCTGCCGACAATTTGCTCGCGGTAGCAAGTAACGTGAAGACAGGTGTTCCTATTGCAACTCCGGTTTTTGACGGAGCCAAAGAGCTTGACGTTACGGAGGCGCTCAAACGGGCTGGTTTAGACGAGAGTGCCCAGTCAATTCTTTTTGACGGAAGGACAGGAGAGCAATTTGCAAGACCTGTTACGGTCGGCGTGAAATACATTCTTAAGCTACATCATTTGGTGGACGAAAAAATACATGCAAGATCTACTGGGCCATACAGTTTAGTAACCCAACAGCCCTTAGGTGGAAAAGCACAATTTGGGGGACAACGGTTTGGTGAAATGGAAGTTTGGGCTTTAGAAGCGTATGGTGCGGCATACTCGCTTCAAGAAATG
Organism: uncultured Rhodobacterales bacterium; assembly: GCA_964580005.1. Taxonomy (GTDB): domain Bacteria; phylum Pseudomonadota; class Alphaproteobacteria; order Rhodobacterales; family Rhodobacteraceae; genus CACIJG01. The sequence continues at coordinate 23,345 of CAZOIZ010000008.1, read as the reverse complement.
TTAACTGTTAAGTCTGATGATGTGGCTGGTAGAACGAAGGTCTATGAGAGTATTGTTAAAGGGGAAGACAATTTTGAAGCAGGGATTCCCGAGTCATTTAACGTTTTGGTAAAAGAGATTAGATCTTTGGGCCTTAATATAGAACTTTTGGATGATGAAATTAATTAGTTGCTCGCGAGATGCAAGATTATAAATTTATAGGATGTAGAAATGAATAAAGAAATAACGAATCCATTTGGCAAACCACAAGCGCTCAAGTCCTTCGATGAAATACGAATTTCTATTGCTTCTCCTGAGAGGATATTGAGTTGGTCTTTCGGAGAAATAAAAAAGCCTGAAACCATAAACTATCGCACATTCAAGCCTGAAAGAGATGGCCTATTTTGTTCAAGAATATTTGGGCCAGTTAAAGACTACGAGTGCCTTTGCGGTAAATATAAAAGAATGAAGTATAGAGGAGTTACCTGTGAAAAGTGTGGTGTGGAAGTAACTTTACAAAAAGTGCGGCGAGAAAGGATGGGCCACATCGAGCTTGCGTCTCCTGTTGCACACATTTGGTTTTTGAAATCACTTCCGTCAAGAATTGGGCTAATGCTTGATATGACTCTGCGGGATTTAGAGAGAATACTGTACTTTGAGCAATATGTAGTAATAGAGCCTGGTTTAACGGACTTGAAGGCAGGTCAATTGCTGTCTGAAGAAGAATATATAGATGCACAAGATCAATATGGGTTGGATGCTTTTCAAGCCGGGATTGGGGCTGAAGCAATCAGAGAAATGCTCATGGCAATTGACGTTGAGGCAGAAGCTGAAAAACTTAGAGAAGAACTCAAAGAAGCAACTGGTGAACTCAAGCCAAAGAAGATTATAAAGAGATTGAAGCTTATCGAAAACTTTAGAGGAAGTTCTAACAAACCTGAGTGGATGATTATGACTGTAATCCCTGTCATCCCACCCGAGCTGAGGCCTTTAGTGCCGTTGGATGGAGGAAGGTTTGCAACTTCAGATCTAAATGACCTCTACAGGAGGGTTATTAATAGAAACAACAGACTCAAACGGTTAATGGAATTAAGGGCACCTGATATTATTATTAGAAATGAAAAAAGGATGCTTCAGGAATCAGTTGATGCATTATTTGATAATGGCCGGCGTGGGAGAGTTATAACTGGAGGGAATAAGAGACCCTTAAAATCGCTCTCAGATATGCTCAAGGGAAAGCAAGGGCGCTTTAGGCAGAATCTTTTAGGAAAGCGAGTTGACTTTTCGGGCCGTTCGGTAATTGTAACAGGACCTGGCCTAAAACTGCATCAGTGTGGTCTCCCAAAAAAGATGGCTCTGGAACTATTTAAGCCATTCATTTATTCAAAACTAGAAGCCCGTGGCCTTTCTTCTACAGTAAAGCAAGCAAAAAAAATGGTGGAAAAAGAAAGACCAGAAGTTTGGGATATTTTAGAGGAGGTTATTAGAGAGCATCCAGTGCTATTGAATCGCGCGCCTACTCTTCATAGGCTTGGAATACAGGCATTTGAACCGGTCTTAATTGAAGGAAAAGCGATTAACCTACATCCTCTGGTATGCTCTGCGTTTAACGCTGACTTTGATGGTGACCAGATGGCCGTTCATGTGCCTTTGAGTTTAGAGGCACAGTTGGAGGCTCGTGTTTTGATGATGTCAACGAACAATGTACTATCTCCAGCTAACGGAAAGCCAATTATAGTACCCTCCCAAGATATGGTTCTAGGCTTATATTACATTTCTCTGATGAGAGAAGGTCAGATAGGTGAAGGAATGATATTTTCGTCTGTTGACGAAGTTGAGCATGCTCTTGAAGCTGGGGCGGTCAATATGCATTCAAGGATTACAGCAAAAGTTGAGCAGATTGATAGCGAAGGAGCGACCTTTTTTAAGAGGTTTGAGACTACTCCAGGTAGGCTGAGGCTTGGTGCATTACTGCCTAAGAATCATAAAGCCCCATTCGAGATCGTAAACCGACTGCTGAGGAAGAAAGAAGTTGGCGAAGTTATCGATACTGTGTATAGGCACTGTGGCCAAAAAGAATCCGTTATATTCTGTGACCAAATAATGCAACTTGGTTTCCATGAAGCGTTCAAGGCTGGAATATCGTTTGGTAAAGATGATATGGTTATTCCTGATACAAAGTGGAAGTATGTAAACGAGACAAGGGACCAAGTGAAAGATTTTGAAAGACAGTATATGGATGGGCTCATAACTCAAGGAGAAAAATATAACAAGGTGGTGGATGCATGGTCAAAATGTTCAGATTTGGTCGCAGATGCGATGATGGATGATATCTCATCTACCAAGAAAGACGAGGAAGGTTCAGAGTTAGAACCTAACTCAGTTTATATGATGGCGCACTCTGGTGCTAGAGGTTCACCTGCACAAATGAAGCAACTTGGTGGAATGCGTGGCCTTATGGCAAAGCCATCCGGAGCTATTATTGAGACACCAATAATAGCAAACTTTAAGGAAGGCTTGTCTGTTTTAGAGTATTTTAACTCAACGCATGGAGCAAGAAAGGGGCTTGCTGATACTGCTTTAAAAACAGCAAATTCAGGGTATTTGACGCGACGTTTAGTTGATGTTGCTCAAGACTGTATTGTTAGAATTAATGACTGTGGGACTGAAAAATCAATCAAGTGCGAGGCGGCTGTAAGTGATGGAGAAGTAGTAGCAACTTTATCAGAGCGCATTTTAGGAAGAGTAGCGGCAGAGGATATAAAAAATCCTTCGGACGAGACTATGATATGCAGCAGAGGTACAATGATAGACGAGCGATTAGCTGATTTGATTGAAAAAGCAGAAATAGCAAAAGTGCAAATACGTTCACCTCTAACTTGTGAAGCTGAGGACGGAATATGTGCTACCTGCTATGGAAGAGATTTGGCTAGAGGAACCCCTGTTAATCCAGGAGAGGCCGTGGGGATTATAGCGGCGCAATCAATCGGGGAACCAGGAACTCAGCTCACTATGAGAACTTTCCATATAGGAGGCATTGCTCAAGGTGGGTCACAGTCTTTTCTGCAGTCTAACCATAGTGGGGTGATAGAGTTTAGAAATGCCAATATTCTTTCCAACGGACAAGGTGAGGAAATCGTTACGAGCCGTAGCATGGAGCTTTTAATTAATAATGATAAGGGTGTTGCACTGAGCTCCCACAAGCTTTCATATGGGACTAAACTGTATGTCAAAGAAAAACAAAAAATTTCTGCAGGTGAAAAGTTATTTGAATGGGACCCCTACACGCTTCCAATAATTGCTGAGATAGGTGGTATAGTAAAGTTTGCTGATTTGATACCAGGTGTGTCGGTGAGGGAAGATGTAGATGATGCCACAGGAATATCACAAAAAATAGTTTCAGACTGGCGATCGTCTGCTAAAGGTAGCTCGCTACAGCCTGAGATTATAATCGTCGATAAGGACTCTGGTGAGCCTGTCAAACTTGAAAATGGTAATCCTGCAGTGCATCCGATGTCAGTTGATGCGATAATGTCAGTTGAAGATGGAAGTGAAATCCAGCCAGGAGATGTATTGGCAAGAATTCCCCGAGAGGGAGCAAAGACAAAAGATATTACTGGTGGTTTGCCCAGAGTTGCCGAGTTGTTTGAAGCTCGAAGACCCAAGGATCATGCTATAATAGCAGAGGAAGATGGGTATGTGCGGTTTGGAAAAGATTATAAGAATAAAAGAATTATCGCTGTGATTCCCGATGGGAAGGAGGATGAGGCTGTCGAATACACAGTTCCGAAGGGGAAACACATACCAGTCCAAGAGGGAGATTTTATAAGGAAAGGGGAATACATTATGGATGGTAACCCTGCTCCTCATGATATACTTTCAATAATGGGAGTAGAGGCTCTGGCCGAGTATATGATTAATGAAGTTCAAGATGTTTACAGACTTCAAGGCGTGAAGATAAACGACAAGCATATCGAGGTCATTGTTAGGCAAATGCTCCAGAAATGGGAGATAACAGACAGTGGGGGCACTATATTGCTGAAAGGGGAACAAGTAGATAAGGCTGAGTTTTTAGAAGAAAACGAAAAAGCTATGCAGGAGGGTTTAGAACCAGCTAAGGGCGGGCCAGTGCTATTGGGAATTACTAAAGCAAGTTTACAGACAAGAAGTTTTATTTCTGCTGCCTCGTTCCAAGAAACAACTAGAGTGTTAACAGAAGCGTCAACCCAAGGTAAAAAAGACAAACTTATAGGTCTTAAAGAGAATGTCATCGTTGGGAGACTGATCCCAGCAGGAACTGGAGGTTCAGCCAGAGAAATAAGAAAAGTTGCTGCCATGCGCGATTTGCAAATCTTGAATGAGCGGTCTCAGGTAGAAGATGCTGAAAAAGAGATTGAAGATACAGGCGAAGGGGCAGAAAATAATTAAATTGAAAGATATAAAAGTCACACATTTTAAGTTTAGTAGTATTTGGTGTTGACAGGTATGAATTAAGTTTATAAATTCGCGCAAATTCGATGAATCTGTAGTTAAACATTCAAAAAATTTAAGAGGCATGATTACTAATATGTTAATCCTCTGCATTGTGAAAAAAGATCTTATTTGATCTATTTTAAGGAAGGTTGAAGGCGAAAATGCCTACTATACAACAGTTGATAAGAAAACCAAGGAAGCCCAGAACATATAGGCAGAAGTCTATGCATCTTCAGGCTTGCCCTCAAAAAAGAGGAGTGTGTACTAGGGTTTACACAACGACGCCAAAAAAACCTAACTCCGCAATGCGTAAAGTCGCGAAGGTTAGGTTGACGAATGGCTACGAGGTGATCTCTTATATTCCAGGAGAGGCACATAATCTTCAAGAGCACTCCGTTGTACTAATTCGAGGGGGAAGAGTTAAAGACCTTCCAGGGGTACGCTATCATGTGCTCAGAGGAGTACTAGATACCCAAGGAGTTAAAGACAGAAAGCAGCGTAGGTCGAAGTATGGCGCAAAGAAACCAAAATAAGTGAAACAAAAGAATGTCCCGAAGAAGAAGAGCTGAGAGAAGAGAAATATTACCCGATCCCAAGTTTAAGGATGTGGTGCTGTCTAAGTTTATGAATAACCTAATGCTTGATGGAAAAAAGTCAGTGTCTGAAAAAATAGTTTACGGCGCTTTTGACGCGATTGAGAACAAAATGAAAAGGCCTCCCCTAGAAGTTTTCCACGAAGCGCTCGATAATATAAAACCTTCAGTCGAAGTTAGGTCGCGTAGAGTAGGTGGAGCAACTTATCAGGTGCCTGTGGAGGTTAGACCTCAACGTAGAGAAGCTCTGGCCATTCGTTGGTTAATAAAGGCGTCCAGAGATAGAAATGAAAAGACAATGAAAGATCGCTTAGCATCTGAATTGATAGACGCTGTAAATACCCGCGGGTCTGCAGTAAAAAAGAAAGAAGACACCCATAAAATGGCAGAAGCCAACAAGGCTTTCAGTCATTACAGGTGGTAATGGAAGAGAATTTAAATGTCTAGAGAATACACCTTAAATCTTTACAGAAACTTTGGCATTATGGCCCATATAGATGCAGGAAAGACGACATGCACAGAGAGGATACTTTATTACACTGGAAAGTCTCATAAGATTGGAGAAGTGCACGACGGAGCTGCAACGATGGATTGGATGGAGCAGGAACAGGAGAGAGGAATAACGATTACTTCAGCCGCAACAACTACGTTTTGGGAGAGAACAGAAGATGGTGAGAACGCCCAGTCGCCTAAACATCGATTTAATATAATTGACACGCCCGGACACGTCGATTTCACAATTGAAGTGGAAAGATCTCTTGCCGTATTAGATGGGGCTGTTTGTGTTTTGGACGCTAATGCTGGTGTAGAGCCTCAGACCGAAACTGTGTGGAGACAGGCCGATAGATATAAAGTCCCTCGAATTGTATTCGTTAACAAGATGGATAAAATAGGCGCCGACTATTTTCAGTGCGTAAAAATGATTAAAGAACGGACTGGAGCAACACCATGTCCGATACAGCTACCTATTGGTTCAGAATCCAACCTTGAAGGAATTATCGACCTAGTAACCATGAAGGAGTGGACGTGGGCTGGTGAAGACCTTGGAGCCAGTTGGACATGTCAAGATATTAGGCCTGATTTGCTTGAATTAGCTCAAAAGTATAGAGGAGAGATGATTGAAATCGCGGTTGATATGGATGATGAGGCGATGGAGAAATATCTTGAAGGAGAAGAACCAGATGAATCTACTTTAAGAAACCTTTTAAGAAAGGGTACTCTTGGCATGGCTTTCGTGCCAGTTCTTTGCGGATCTGCATTCAAAAACAAGGGAGTTCAGCCTTTACTAAATGCAGTTGTTGACTATTTGCCAGGCCCATTGGACGTACCTGCGTATATGGGATTTAAGCCAGGAGATGATAGCGAAACAAGGGATATAGAAAGATCAGCAGATGATAGCCAACCATTTTCCGGTCTAGCCTTTAAGATAATGAATGACCCATTTGTTGGCTCTTTAACTTTTACCCGTATATATTCGGGCGTTATAAAAAAGGGAGATAGTTTTTTAAACTCTACTAAAGGTAAGAAAGAGCGTGTTGGACGTATGATGATGATGCACTCCAACAATAGAGAAGAAATTGACGAAGCTTTTGCTGGAGATATAATTGCATTAGCAGGTCTTAAAGATACAACAACTGGCGACACCATATGTGACGGCGCAAAGCCTGTAGTTTTGGAGACTATGACTTTTCCTGATCCTGTAATAGAGATTGCGGTAGAGCCTAAAACTAAGAATGACCAAGAAAAAATGTCAGCAGGACTGCAGAGATTGGCTGCAGAAGATCCATCTTTCAGAGTTGAAACAGACTTAGAGTCTGGACAGACAATTATGAAGGGTATGGGTGAGCTTCACCTTGATATTCTTGTTGATAGGCTGAAAAGAGAGTTCAAAGTGGAAGCCAATATCGGGGCTCCTCAGGTTGCTTATCGAGAGACTGTAAGTAATGAAGCCGAAATTGACTACACTCACAAAAAGCAGTCAGGGGGAGCTGGTCAGTTCGCTCGAGTGAAGCTGATTATATCGCCTACTGAACCAGGTGAAGGATACTCCTTTGAGAGTAAAATAGTGGGAGGAGCTGTTCCTAAAGAATACATACCTGGTGTAGAAAAGGGGATACAATCTGTCATGGATAGTGGGCCTTTAGCGGGCTTCCCAGTTATAGACTTTAAAGTCGCATTAATTGACGGCGCTCAACATGACGTTGACTCCAGCGTCCTAGCGTTTGAGATTGCCTCGAGAGCTGCCATGAGAGATGGTTTAAAAAAGGCTGGAGCAAAACTTCTCGAGCCAATAATGAAAGTAGAAGTAGTAACTCCTGATGAGTACACTGGCAACATTATTGGTGATTTGACTTCTCGGCGTGGAATGGTTACCGGGCAGGAAACGAGAGGAAATGCGATAGTAGTCAATGCACTTGTGCCGCTTGCAAACATGTTTGGCTATATAAATAATCTAAGGTCGATGTCGTCAGGAAGAGCGCAGTTTACAATGATTTTTGAGAAGTATGAGGCTGTGCCGTCAAATATTTCTGAAGAAATACAAGCTAAATTTGCTTAAGTTATCAAAGGAATTCTAGAGAAGAGGAGAAGAAAATGGCAAAAGAAAAATTTGAACGGAACAAACCACACGTCAATGTTGGAACTATTGGTCACGTTGATCATGGAAAGACTACCCTAACTGCAGCGATAACAAAACAATTTGGTGACTTTAAAGCATATGATCAAATTGATAACGCTCCCGAGGAGAAAGCAAGAGGTATTACAATATCAACTGCGCACGTAGAGTATGAGACCGAGGCAAGGCATTACGCTCATGTCGATTGCCCAGGCCACGCTGACTATGTAAAGAATATGATTACGGGAGCTGCGCAAATGGACGGAGCCATTTTAGTGGTTAATGCAGCTGATGGGCCAATGCCCCAAACGAGAGAGCATATCCTGCTAGCTAGACAGGTCGGTGTTCCAGCGCTTGTTGTCTTTTTGAATAAAGTTGACCAGGTGGATGATCCCGAATTGTTGGAGCTTGTCGAAATGGAAGTAAGAGAATTGCTTTCATCCTATGAATTTCCAGGAGATGATATACCTATTGTTTCAGGCTCGGCTCTCGCTGCTTTGGAAGATAGGGACGAGGATATTGGTGCTAAGAAGATTGCTGAACTGATGAAAGCTGTTGATGACTCTATACCTACACCTGACAGGCCTATTGATCAGCCATTTCTGATGCCTATCGAGGACGTTTTTTCAATTTCTGGGAGAGGGACCGTTGTTACAGGAAGAGTAGAGCGTGGAGTGATTAACAATGGTGACGAAATAGAGATCGTTGGTATTAGAGAAACAACCAAGACAGTTTGTACCGGCGTGGAAATGTTCAGAAAATTGCTGGATAGGGGCGAAGCAGGAGACAATATCGGTGCGCTACTAAGAGGTACTGAAAGAGATGGTGTTGAACGTGGACAATGTCTTGTTAAACCAGGATCCGTTACACCTCATACTAAATTTGAAGCTGAGGCTTACATACTTACCAAAGATGAAGGAGGCAGACATACTCCCTTCTTTGGGAATTATAGGCCACAATTTTATTTCCGAACCACAGATGTAACAGGAACTGTGCAGCTGCCATCGGGAACCGAAATGGTTATGCCTGGAGATAACCTAAAGTTTGAAGTTGAATTGATAGCTCCGATTGCGATGGAAGAAAAGTTGAGATTTGCCATCAGAGAAGGCGGTAGAACGGTTGGTGCTGGTGTTGTATCCAAGATAATAGAATAAAGAGAAAATATAGATGCAAAACCAGAGTATACGGATAAGGCTGAAGGCGTTTGACTATAGAGTACTAGATGCAAGCACGCAGGAAATTGTATCAACTGCAAGGCGAACTGGTGCTCAAGTCCGCGGGCCCATACCTTTGCCTAACAATATAGAAAAGTATACGGTTCTTAGAAGTCCTCATGTAGACAAAAAAAGTAGGGAGCAATTTGAGATGCGAACCCACAAGAGGCTTTTAGATATTGTAGATCCTACACCGCAGACCGTCGATGCGCTGATGAAGCTTGACCTAGCAGCAGGTGTCGACGTAGAAATTAAACTTTGAAGTAAAGAAGGAGCAACAAACGTATGCGTACGGGTGTTATCGCAAAAAAAATAGGAATGTCTCGAATATTCAATGAAGACGGTAGGCAAGTACCTGTTACAGTCTTGCTGTTAGATGATCTAAAGGTTGTAGCCAGACGCACCATGGAGAAAGATGGTTATACAGCAGTCCAATTAGGGTCAGGATTAGCCAAAGCAAAAAATGTAAGTAAGCCGATGAGAAACTATTTTGCAGTCTCAAAAGTCGAGGTGAAGAGAGTTTTGAAAGAGTTTAGAGTATCAAGTGAAAATCTTATAGAAGTGGGTTCACAAATAACTGCTAACCATTATGTTGAGGGCCAGCTTGTTGATGTATCTGGTGTGTCGATTGGTAAAGGGTTTGCTGGTGCTATGAAAAGACATAATTTTGGAGGCTTAAGAGCAAGTCACGGTGTCTCTATTTCGCATAGGTCTCATGGTTCAACGGGCCAGTGCCAAGATCCTGGAAGGGTATTTAAGGGAAAGAAAATGGCAGGTCACATGGGCTCAAGAAAGGTTACAACACAGAATTTAGAGGTTGTAAGCACTAATGAGGAAACTGGAGTAATATTGGTTCGAGGTGCTGTTCCTGGTGCTAAAGGGGGATGGGTAACTATTTCCGATGCAGTGAAAAAACCAGCCAATCAGGATGCGCCTTTACCCGCGGCCTTGAAGGGTAACATTAAGGAGGAAGAAAAAAAAGGGGTGGAAAACGAAGCCACAGTTAGTGCCTCAGAAAACGAAAGTTCTGAATCTGGGAAGGTAAAAGACGATGAAAGCTGAGTTGCTAAACATAAGTACTGGGAAGGTAAAGGCTTTTACTTTAGCCGATGGTATCTTTTCATTGGAGCCTAGAGAGGATATACTCAGTAGGGTGGTGAGATGGCAGTTAGCGCGTAGACAACAGGGAAGTCACTCTGTAAAGACAAGGTCAGAGGGTAGTTATTCAAAGTCAAAAATTTACAGGCAAAAGGGAACTGGTGGAGCAAGGCATGGTGATAGGAATGCCCCAATATTTAGAAAGGGAGGGGTATATAAAGGACCGACGCCCAGAAGTCATAGCCATGAACTTAATAAGAAATTTAGAAAGTTAGGAATAAAGCATGCCTTATCAAGTAAGATTTCAACAGGAAAATTAGTGTTTGTCGATGAACTTAATTCTAAGTTCGAAAAAACAAAGGACTTGGTCAAGGTTCTAGATAAGTATGGCTGGAAGAGTGTATTGATTATAGACGGTCAAGAAAGCGCAAAGGGTTTAGCAAGATTTACAAAGAGACTATCTACTCGAGATGTTTTGAGCGTACACGGAATAAATGTTTACGATATTTTAAGGAAAGACCATTTGTTGATCACCTCTGCAGCACTAAAGGAATTGGAGGAGAAGCTGCAATGAAAAGTAGCTATGACATAATTCGCCGCCCTATAATCACTGAAAAAGCGACCTTGGCATCTGAAGTTGGTGGGGTAGTATTTGAGGTTGCTATCAAATCAAACAAAGCTGAGATCAAAGAGGCTATAGAGAATCTTTTTAAGGTGAAGGTCAAGGCAGTCAATACAAGTATATCAAAGGGCAAGAGAAAGCGTTTTCGTGGTCAGCTGGGAAAGCAGAGAGACGTGAAACGAGCTTATGTGATGCTTGAAGAGGGTAACACGATAGATGTTACCTCTGGTCTGTAGTTAGGTATCGAGGAAAAAAAGATGGCACTCAAAAATTACAAACCAACATCACCAGGACAAAGAGGTCTTGTGTTAGTTGACAAGTCGGGCTTATGGAAGGGAAGACCCGAGAAAAAACTCACTAAAGGGTTAACAAAGAAGGGTGGGCGTAATAACTTAGGGAGGATCACTGTAAGACATCAGGGCGGTGGTGCTAAGAGATTGTACAGGGAAATAGACTTTAAGCGATCAAAAACTGGGATCAGCGCTACAGTGGAAAGGATTGAATATGATCCAAATAGATCTGCTTTCATTGCACTAATTGTTTATGAGGACAAAGAAAAGTCTTACATATTAGCTCCTCAGAGGCTTAAGGCAGGTGATATTGTAATCTCTGCTGACAAGGCAGATGTAAAGCCCGGTAATGCTATGCCGTTTTCCAGTATGCCCGTAGGTACGATAGTACACAATATAGAATTTAAGCAAGGAAAAGGTGGACAAATTGCAAGATCTGCTGGGACTTATGCCCAATTTATCGGTAGAGATGGAGGATACGCTCAATTACGATTGTCTTCAGGAGAGGTAAGAGTTGTAAGGCAAGAATGTATGGCCACTGTTGGAGCCGTTTCAAATCCAGATAACTCTAATCAAAACCTTGGGAAAGCTGGCAGATCAAGATATTTGGGAAGGAGGCCAACTGTTCGGGGCGTTGTAATGAATCCAATTGATCACCCTCACGGTGGAGGGGAAGGTAGAACGTCAGGAGGAAGACACCCTGTTACACCTTGGGGAAAGCCTACCAAAGGAGCGAAGACTAGGTCAAATAAAGATACCGACAAATACATCATACGTTCAAGACACTTAAAGAAGAAAGGGAGAAGATAATATGGCTAGATCTGCTTGGAAAGGACCATTTGTTGATTCTCATCTTCTAAAAAAAGTGGAGATTGTAAGGGAGAAAGGCAGCAAAGAAGTGATAAAGACATGGTCTCGTCGATCAACCATATTGCCACAATTTGTGGGATTAACATTTGGCGTTTACAACGGACGTAAGCATATACCGGTTATGGTTTCGGAAGAGATGATAGGACAAAAGTTGGGCGAATATAGTCCAACTAGAACTTATTATGGTCATGCAGCTGATAAAAAAGCTAAAAGGAAATAGAAGCGATGTCTAAAGAAAAAAATGCTCGAAGAGTTGCAGAAAACGAAGCTATGGCTAAACTTAGAATGATTAAGACTAGCCCACAAAAACTTAACTTAGTTGCACAACTTATAAGAAATAAGCCTGTTGCAAAAGCGCTATCTGACCTTAGGTTTTCAAAGAAGCGCGTAGCAAAAGAAGTGTCCAGTTGTTTACAAAGTGCTATTGCAAATGCAGAAAACAATCATGGGCTTGATGTAGACGAGCTCGTTGTTCAAAGCGCGTATGTGGGAAAGAACATGGTGCTTAAAAGGGGACGACCTCGTGCTAGAGGTCGTTATGGACGAATACTCAAGCCTTTCAGCCAAATTACAATTGTAGTTAGAGAGAATAGAGAAGAGGAATAAACCTATGGGACAGAAAATAAATCCTATTGGATTAAGACTTCAAGTGAATAGAACATGGGAGAGTGTATGGTTTGCTGGAAGAAGAGAGTTCGGGGAGCTTTTGCATCAAGACTTACAGATTCGTAAATATGTAAAGATGAATTGTGGGCAAGCGGGTATTAGTAGAGTGGTTATAGAGAGACCACATAAAAAGTGTCGAGTTACAATTCATGCAGCTAGACCTGGGGTTATTATAGGAAAAAAAGGTTCAGATATTGAAACTTTGAGAAACAACCTTTCAAAATTGACTGGTAGCGAGTTGCTTCTCAATGTTTTAGAAGTGAGAAAGCCAGAAACTGATGCGGCTCTAGTGGCTGAAAGTATTGCTCAGCAATTAGAAAGACGAGTATCTTTTAGGAGGGCCATGAAGAGAGCGGTCCAAAATGCCATGCGTATGGGAGCTTTGGGCATTAGAGTAGACATTTCAGGTCGTCTAGGAGGTGCAGAGATTGCAAGAACTGAGTGGTATTCCGAAGGTAGGGTGCCACGACATACACTTCGTGCCGATATAGATTATTGTGTGGCTGAGAGTAGCACAGCTTATGGGATAATAGGCGTAAAAGTATGGATTTTCAAAGGTGATATAATGGAGCATGATCCATCCGCAAGAGATAGAAGATTAACTGAGCTGAAAGATAACGCATCTAGGACACAAAAAAGTGGAAATATCCCTCAGGAGAGAGCAAATTAAAGATGTTACAACCAAAAAAAACTAAGTTTAGGAAGCAGCATAAGGGTCGTATACATGGCTTGGCAAAGGGCGGGTACACTGTTAATTTTGGTAATTATGCATTGAAAGCTACCCAACCAGAAAGAATAACCGCAAGGCAAATTGAGGCTGCCAGAAGAGCTCTTACTCGGCATATGAAGCGGCAAGGAAGGGTCTGGATAAGAATATTTCCTGACGTGCCTGTTACAGCGAAACCTATAGAGGTAAGAATGGGTAAGGGAAAAGGATCAGTCGATCGTTGGGTCGCAAAGGTTAAGCCAGGCAGAATTATGTTTGAGGTTGATGGGGTCTCTGAATTAATAGCAAAGGAAGGGCTAAGATTGGCTGCAATGAAGCTGCCCGTAAAGTGTCGTTTTGTTAGTAGGCAGGACTGGTAGCATTTTGAAGAGGTTAGATAGAGAAAATGAAGATTGAAGATATAAGGGATAAAAATATTGACGAGCTAGAAAGTGAGCTTGAAAAACTAAAAAAGGAATCCTTTAACCTTAGGTTTCAAAAAGCAGGTGGGCAACTGGAAAACACAGCTAGGGTCAGGTTCGTCAGGCGATCTATCGCTAGAATTTTAACAGTAATCAACTCTAAAGTTGAGAAAGTTTAGACGGAGATTTTGATGCCAAAAAGAGTATTGCAGGGAACAGTAGTGAGCACCTTAAACCAGAACACATTGACGGTTTCTGTAGAAAGAAGATTTAAACATCCGGTGCTTAAAAAAACTATTAGAAGATCAAAAAAATACAGAGCACATGATAACAACAACGCACATAAATTGGGAGACATAGTGAAAATAAGGGAAACTGTGCCAATTTCCAAGACTAAGCGATGGGAAGTAATTAAGTAGAAATTAAAGTTTAAATCGAAACCAGGGCAGGGTTAGCCTAAAGGTCGGGAGAAAAAAATGATACAAATGCAGAGCAGCCTTGAAGTTGCCGATAATTCGGGAGCGAAGAAGGTACAGTGCATCAAAGTTTTGGGTGGTGCCAAAAGAAAGTACGCCTCAGTGGGTGACATCATAGTAGTTTCAATAAAAGAGGCTATACCCAGAGGAAAAGTCAAAAAGGGTGAAGTGAGGAGGGCGGTAATTGTAAGAACCTCGAAGCAAATTCACAGACAGGATGGAAGTTCGATTAAATTTGATACTAATGCAGCGGTATTGCTGAGTAATTCAGGTGAGCCAATTGGAACAAGAATTTTTGGACCCGTTGTTAGGGAACTCCGATTAAAGAAGTTTATGAAAATTGTATCATTAGCTCCGGAGGTGTTGTGATGGCAGCGAGAATTAAAAAAGGTGATACCGTGGTAGTATTAGCTGGAAAAGATAAAGGTAAGCGGGGCCAAGTTACTGCAGTACTTACCAAACTGGACAAAGTGATTGTTGAGGGTATCAACTCTGTTATTACTCACAAAAAACAAACTAAAGATAGTGCAGGTGGAAGAGTGCCAAAAAATGCTCCGGTACATGTGTCCAATGTCGCGTTACTGGACCCAAAAAATGATGTGGCTACAAGAGTTGGATTTAGCATTAAAGATGGAAAAAAGGTTAGGATAGCCAAAAACTCTGGGGAGGTAATAGATGGATAATTATAAGCCTCGATTAGAAAAGCTTTATTACGAGAAATTCAGACCAAGCTTGAAAGACCAATTTAATTACAAAAACGAGTTAATGATTCCGAAACTAGAAAAAGTTGTTCTAAATATGGGTATAGGAGAAGCTGTTGCGGATACAAAGAAAGTTAAGTCGGCACATAATGATTTGATGCTCATAGCTGGTCAGTTGCCGGTATTTACCAAAGCAAAGAAATCGATAGCAGGATTTAAAGTTAGAGAGGGTATGCAACTTGGTGCAAAAGTCACTCTACGAAGATCGAGAATGTACGAATTTATTGATCGCCTGATTAATGTAGCTATGCCAAGAATAAGAGATTTTAGAGGTTTGTCGCCTAAAAGTTTTGATGGTCGAGGCAATTATGCACTAGGTATAAAAGAGCACATAGTGTTTCCAGAAATAGACTTTGATAAAGTAGACGAGATTTGGGGGCTGGACGTCGTGGTATGCACAACAGCTAGATCAAATGATGAAGCCAAGTTTTTACTTGGTTTATTTAATTTCCCTTTTAGAGATTAGGATATAAAAGTTATGGCAAAAGTTTCGATGGTAAATAGACAAATTAAGCGTGAGCGGCTAGTTCAAAGATTTATGAAAAAGCGTGAAGAGCTCAAGAAAATTTCAAAAGATTCCACTTTGAGCAATGAAGAGCGCTTTAAAGCAAGATTAGCACTAGCTAAATTGCCAAGAAATTCAAGTCCGACAAGATTGCATAACCGGTGTGCCGTCACAGGGAGACCAAAGGGCTATTATAGGAAGCTTAAGATGTCAAGAATAGCTTTGCGAGAGCTAGCCTCGGCAGGTGAAATTCCCGGTATGATTAAGTCCAGCTGGTAAGGAGAATTCAATATGTCAATGACCGATCCATTAGGTGATATGTTAACGAGAATTAGAAACGCTCAAATGAGAAAAAAACAATTTGTTCTCACACCAAACTCAAAGTTGCGAGCCTGGGTTTTGGATGTATTAAAAAGCGAGGGATACATAAGAAGCTATGAGATTGAAAAGGATGCTTCAGGTACAGACATTATAAAGGTAGCTTTAAAATATTTTGATGGAGAGCCAGTGATTAAGGAACTAAAACGAGTATCCACTCCAGGTCGGAGGGTTTATCTTGGAGTCGATAATCTTCCAAAAGTCAGACAAGGGTTGGGGGTAGCGATTGTTTCTACCTCGAAAGGTATTATGTCAGATGCCAAAGCTCGCCAATCGAGAGTCGGTGGCGAAGTTTTATGCACTGTTTTTTAAGGATAGGTCATGTCTAGGATAGGAAAAAAATCAATTGAAATTCCGAATGGGGTCGAGGCTACTCTTAAACAAAGGACCATAGAGGTCAAAGGTGCACTTGGTGCCAGACACTTTAATTTTTCAGACAAGTTAAATGTGGATATCATTGATAAGAGTATTACAGTAACTCCAAAGAATCTAGAGAAGGAAACACGTCAGCTTTGGGGCATGTCTAGGTCACAAATAGCAAATATTGTGCATGGTGTTAATAAGGGGTTTTCTAAGGAGCTTGAAATAAATGGAGTAGGCTACAGGGCTGCAGTGCAAGGTAAAGTCCTTAAATTGTCCTTAGGTTATTCTCATGATGTTGATTTCAATATACCAGATGATGTTAAGATTACTTGTGCTAAACCTACTGAGATTAAAGTAGAAGGAATCGATCAGCAGGTTGTTGGGCAGGTGGCCGCAAAAATTCGTGCTTGGAGGGTTCCTGAGCCTTATAAGGGAAAAGGAATAAGGTATAAGGGGGAGTACATTTTTGCAAAAGAGGGAAAGAAGAAATAGGAACTTAAAATGACAACACTTAAGATAAAATTGTTTAAGAAAAGGTCGCTCAGGGTTAGAAACAAATTAAAAAAGACAGGCTTTGGTAAGTGCAGGTTGTCAATACACAGATCTTCTAAGAATATCTATGCGCAAGTGATAGATGATCGACTAGGGAAGACTCTGGCATCAGTGTCATCGCTTGAAAAGAGCTTAGGTGTAGTTGGAAAGAATAACATTGAAGTCGCAACTAAGCTGGGAAAAGAAATAGCTTCAAGAGCTCTCAAAAAGGGGATAAAAGAAGTGATATTTGATAGAGGTGGGTTCTTATATCATGGAAAAATTAAGGCGTTAGCCGATGCCGCCAGAGAAAATGGATTAAAACTATGAGGATAGAATTTTGGAAGATAAGAAAAAATTAGACAGAGACGACTCAGAATTTGCAGACCGTCTTGTAGCAATAAACCGTGTTTCAAAAACGGTTAAAGGTGGAAAAAGGTTTGGATTTGCAGCTTTAGTTGTCGTAGGTGACCAAAAGGGTCGAGTCGGATACGGAAAAGGTAAAGCCAAGGAGGTCCCTGAGGCAATTCGCAAGGCTACCGAGCAAGCAAAGCGAAAGACAGTAAAGGTTCCTCTTAGAGAGGGTAGAACTCTTCATCATGATATTGACGGTAGGCATGGTGCAGGACGAGTTATTATGAGGAGTGCAAAGACAGGTACTGGGATAATAGCCGGTGGGCCAATGCGGGCTGTGTTTGAAATGCTGGGTATTCAAGATGTCGTGGCAAAGTCGTTGGGTTCACAGAACCCCTATAATATGATCAGAGCAACAATCAGCGGCTTGACGAAAGAGTGGAGTCCTAGGATGGTTGCTCAGCGAAGAGGCAAAAAAGTTGCCGAGATAAACTTCAAGTAATGGCAAGTTCATGAATAAAAAAATAAAAATAAAAAAAACAGGCTCATTAATACGTCAGCCACAAAATCAGATTAGGATTGTTAAGGGCTTAGGTCTTAGAAAAACAAATTCCATAAGAGAAATTGAGGATACGCCTTCTGTGAGAGGAATGCTATCCAAAGTGGCACATCTAGTTAAGGTCTTAGATTAAAAAGGAAAGTAAAACATAATGCGCTTAAATGATATTTCAGATAATACTGGTGCGGTGAAAAAAAGGGTGAGGGTTGGTAGAGGCCCAGGCTCTGGCAAGGGTAAGACCGGTGGTCGAGGAATGAAGGGTCAAAAGTCAAGATCAGGTGTCTCGATAAAGGCTTTCGAAGGTGGACAGATGCCCCTCTATCAAAGGCTACCTAAACGTGGATTCAATTCAAGAAATTCAAAGAAATTACTTGATCAAGTAAACCTTGGTTCGATTCAGAAGCTCATTGACACTAAAAAGATCATCGAGAACAAACCGATAGACATAGCAGTGCTTAATAGTGTTGGTTTGATTAATAAAAATGCAGTTTCCGTAAAGCTTTTGGCAAAAGGTGCCTTGAAGTCTAAAATCAAAATAGAAGTTTCTAGTGCTTCTGATAAGGCAAAAAAAGCGGTTGAAAATATGGGTGGTGAGCTAACGCTAGTTTCTTCATAAAAGGAATATTACACTATGGTATCTGCGGCAGAACAGATGGCAGCTAATTTGAGCTGGAGTTCTATTGGTAAAGCAAAGGATCTTCAGAATAGAATACTTTACGCGCTTTTACTTCTTATAATCTATAGGGCCGGTACCTACGTACCTGTACCAGGAGTTGATGCGGAACAACTGAAAATATTTTTTGAGCAAAACGCTCAGGGAATAGGTGGAATGCTTAATATGTTTACGGGTGGAGCAGTAGGAAGAATGGCTGTATTCGCTCTAGGAATAATGCCGTACATAACTTCCTCCATAATTATGCAGCTTTTGACCTCTATGGTTCCATACCTCGAGCAACTTAAAAAAGAGGGGGAGCAGGGCAGGCAGAAAATAAATCAATACACAAGATATGGTACCGTGATTTTAGCTTTCTTTCAATCATGGGGAATCGCTGCAGGTATTGAGGCACAGGGACTAGCATCGGAGCCTGGACTTTTTTTTAGGATATCCTGTGTTGTGACATTGGTTGGTGGAACGATGCTTTTGATGTGGCTTGGAGAGCAGATAACACAGAGAGGTATTGGAAACGGCATCTCTTTAATTATATATGTAGGTATAATAGCCGAGCTACCCGGAGCGTTAGGTCAGTTTTTTGCGTCTGGACGATCAGGTGCTCTAAGCGCCTTCACTATTATCTTCCTTATAATTGTGGTGATAGCTGTAATAGCATTTGTTGTTTTTGTCGAAAGGGCTTTGCGTAAAGTCCCGTTACAGTACCCTAGACGACAAGTAGGGATGAAAATATTTGAGGGGGAAAACTCTAACTTGCCTGTTAAAGTAAATCCATCTGGTGTAATTCCTGCAATATTTGCATCATCATTACTTTTGTTGCCCACAACCTTGACCGCTTTCTCTTCTGACGATAGTTCTGGGTTTGTGGGTTTTTTAGCAGCTTATTTGGGCCCTGGGCAGGTTCTTTACTATTTATTCTTTGGGGGCATGATTATTTTCTTTGCGTATTTTTATACGCTAAACGTATCTTTTAAACCAGAGGATGTAGCAGAGAATATTAAAAAGCAGGGAGGTTTTGTGCCTGGTATAAGACCGGGACCAAAAACGGCTGAATATCTTGAATATGTTGTTGTTAGAGTGCTGGTAGTAGGGTCACTATATTTAGCAGCGGTTTGTTTATTGCCAGAATTTCTAAGAGCGCAGATGAATGTTCCGTTTTATTTCGGGGGTACTTCAGTACTGATAGTCGTTTCTGTAACCTTAGATACTGTTGCGCAGTTGCAATCACATCTATTAGCGTATCAGTATGAAGGTCTGATCGAGAAATCACGTCTCGGTAGGAAAAATAAAAAACAGACTAGGTTCAGAAGATGATTATTATATTATTTGGGCCTCCTGGGGCAGGGAAAGGGACGCAAGCTGAAAAACTGGTTGAGAAATTCAATCTTAAACAATTATCCACGGGAGACATGCTCAGAGAGGCTATAAACAGAGGAAGTGAATTAGGTAGAAGAGCAAAGGCTATTATGGATAGAGGAGAGCTGGTTTCAGATGAGATTATACTATCAATGATTAGTGAGAAGTTAGAGAACTCAGACGATAGCGGGTTTATCTTTGATGGGTTTCCACGGAACTTGCAGCAGGCCACAGCATTAGACGAAATATTAAATAAGCTGGAGCTGAGGTTGGACATAGTAATTGAAATAGTCGTTAAAGATGACGTGTTAATAAGTAGAATTGAAAATCGTGTAAGAGAAAGCAAAAATGCACGCAGTGATGATAACGAAGAAGTCCTTAAAAATAGGTTGAATGTGTATCATCAGAATACCGAGATGATCAAACCCTATTATTTAGAGAAGGGAAAACTAGTAAAAATAGATGGAATGAGGAGTATCGAAGAAGTTAGCAGTGATATTGAAGGACACTTATTTAAAATACAGAAAAAATAGCATCGACAGCTATATATTGGGGCATTTAAAAAAAGAAAAAACGACATTTTAAAGGGAAAAAAATATTTTATTGATCTATTGACCTTATTAATTTTACCGTTATAAAGGCATTCTAGACCAATATATTGTTAGAAAAAGTTCAAGTGGAGAATAGAAATGGCTAGAATAGCCGGGATAAATCTGCCGACAAATAAGAGAGTGCTAATTGCACTTACATATATACATGGTATTGGCAAAGTGACGTCTAAGAACATATGCGACTCCGCTGGAGTAAATCAATCAACAAGGGTCAATGAGCTTTCTGAACAAGAAGTTGCGTCTATAAGACAACATATAGACGGTAATGTGGTGGTAGAGGGTGATTTGAGACGGGAGAGGACGATTAATATTAAGAGGTTGATGGACCTAGGATGTTATAGAGGTTTGAGACATCGAAGAGGTCTACCTGTAAGAGGGCAAAGAACGCATACTAATGCAAGGACAAGAAAAGGACCGGCAAAGGCAATAGCTGGTAAGAAAAAATAGACGGAAAATTATATGGTCAAGAAAAAGAGAAAAGAGAAAAAAAATATTACGACAGGAATTGCTCATATAAATTCCAGTTTTAATAATACCAAAGTTCTAATATCTGACGTGCAAGGAAACGCTATAGCGTGGTCATCAAGTGGGACAATGGGATTTAAAGGTTCAAGAAAGGCAACTCCGTATGCTGCTCAATTAGCAGCAGAGGATGCTGGGAAGAAGGCACAAGAACATGGTATGAAATCTCTTGATGTGCATGTTCAAGGTCCAGGCTCCGGGAGAGAGTCAGCACTAAGAGCACTATCAGCTATAGGAATGAACGTAACGTCTATTAGAGATGTGACGCCAATCGCACACAACGGATGTAGACCACCAAAACGACGACGTGTCTAAAGACATATCGTAAATATTTTAACCTCGGGAACGCTTAGCTGTTACGGATCTGGCTAATGTAAGAATGGAGGACTAGATGATCCACAAAAATTGGTATGAACTTATAAAACCTTCTGGTTTAAACTTTGTAAATGACGAACAAAACCCAAATTCCGCAACTATTGTTGTAGAGCCTCTTGAAAGGGGATTTGGCCTTACTTTAGGAAATGCTCTTAGAAGAACACTCCTTTCATCTCTTCAGGGAGCGTCCATAACCTCAGTTAAGATAAATAGTGTTTTACACGAATTTTCCTCGATACCAGGTGTTCGAGAAGATGTTACGGATATAGTTTTAAATCTTAAAGCTATCGCCGTAGGTATGGAGGTTGAGGGTCCAAAGAAATTGAGTTTAAAAGAACATGGTCCTAAAGCTGTAACCGCTGGAGATATAGTTGAGACAAATGGTATAAGCGTTTTAAATAAAGATGCTATTATATGCCAGCTGGACGAAGGCGGGTCGCTTGATATGGAACTGACTGTTGATACTGGTAAAGGTTATGTCCCAGCTGATAAACATAGAGATGAAGATATGGCAATAGGTCTGATTTCGGTGGATGCAATGTTTTCACCTGTTAAAAAAGTTTCATACAAAGTTGATTCAACACGCGAGGGGCAGGTGCTCGACTATGATAAGCTGTCCCTGTCTATAGAGACCGATGGATCGGTCAGTCCAGAAGATGCTATAGCGTTTGCAGCCCGAATATTGCAGGATCAGCTTACCGTTTTTGTTAACTTTGATGAACCCGAGGCCGAAGAAATTGCAAGTGAGGAAGATGAATTGGCTTTTAATCCTCTGTTATTGAAAAAGGTTGAAGAGCTTGAGTTATCGGTTAGATCGGCAAATTGCTTAAAGAATGATAATATTGTCTACATTGGCGATTTAATTCTAAAAACTGAATCAGAAATGTTAAGAACTCCCAACTTTGGAAGAAAGTCCCTTAATGAAATTAAAGAAGTTCTCACCTCAATGGGACTGCATTTGGGTATGGATGTTTCCGAGTGGCCACCTGAAAACATTGAAGAGCTTGCTAAAAAGCATGAAGATCAATATTAAATAATTAAACGAGAGATCAGCTATGAGACATTCGCACGGCTACAGAAAGTTAAACAGAACGCACGAGCATAGATCGGCTATGTTTGCCAATATGGCCTGTAGTTTAATTGAACATGAACAAATTAAAACAACACTTCCCAAAGCTAAAGAACTCAAGCCTATAGTAGAAAAGTTAATAACCCTTGCTAAGAAGGGCAATTTGCATTCAAGAAGGATCCTAATCTCAAGGATAAAGCAGCAAGAGGCCGTAAGAAAATTGTTTGATGTTTTGGCTACACGTTACAAAGATCGACCTGGAGGCTGTGTAAGAGTTCTAAAAGCAGGTCAAAGATATGGAGACATGGCGGACATGGCTATTATCGAACTAGTCGACAGAGATGAAAATGCTAAGGGTGCTAATGACCGAAAAAGGCTAGAAGAAAAAGAAAGTGCCGAAACCAACGATAATAAAGAGTAATTAATCGTTTATTAATGGCTAATAGCCGAGACATAATTGTCGAAGAAGAAGATGCCAACTGCAGGCTAAGCACGTGGGTTAAAAGAAATGATAGGCGACTAAACTTCAACTCGGTGAATACTCTCTGTAGAAAAGGCTTGATAAGAGTCAACGGCATTAAGGCAAAGGCATCCCACAGAGTCGTTATAGGCGATATTATTACCATACCTAGTTTTTCATTAAGTATCACCGATGATGTAGCGAGCGCAAAGATTGATCCTAAGTTGGCTAAGCTATTACTTGATGCGGTTATTTTTAAGGATAAACATCTTATTGCTCTAAACAAACCAGAGGGTTTAGCCTCACAAGGAGGTAGTAGTCAGGGAACACGTCATGTAGATTCATATAAATCTACACTACAATTTGATGCAAAGGATTCGCCAAGATTAATTCATAGGCTCGATAAGGAAACCTCTGGTATTTTATTGCTAGCAAGAGATGTTAAGACGGCAAGTACTTTTGCTACTCTATTCAGAGACAAGCAGGTTGAGAAGATATATTGGGCACTTGTTGAAGGTGTGCCAAAAAAAGAAAAAGGTATATTGGAAAGCTATATCGGTGACGTAGATATTTGGAAGCCCAGGAGTAATCTGGGACTTATAGAGCAAAAAAAAAGTAGGCAGTATAATAATAAAAAAAAAGCTCTCACTTTCTATCAAGTAATAGAAAAAATTGGGTCAAAATATGCGTGGTTAGAATTAAAGCCTATAACTGGTCGTACTCATCAGTTGAGAATTCATTGTTCTGCGTTGGGGAATCCTATCGTAGGAGATAGAAAATACAAAAACAGTGAGGATAAGAATTCTCA
>CAZOIZ010000007.1:0-39052 GCA_964580005.1 uncultured Rhodobacterales bacterium | reverse complement strand
AAGGAAACTAGTATAATAACTACATCATGGCAAAAAACGCAAAACAAAACGAACACTATGTCAACAACAAAGAGTTCACTCAAGCAGTCGCCGAGCATAACGAAGCAGTTAAACTCGCCGAATCTAAAGGCAAGACGCCACCAAAAATGTCGAACTACATAGGGGAGTGCATCTACAAGATCGCAACAAGACTATCTACAAGACCTAATTTCATCAACTATACTTACAGAGATGAAATGATATGTGATGCAATTGAAAACTGCATACAATATATCGGTAACTTCAATCGAGAAAAATCGAACAATGCATTCGCATACATAACTCAAATATGTTACTATGCATTTCTAAGAAGAATACAAAAAGAAAAGAAACAAGTTTTTATTAAACAACAAGTTATATCAGATATTACTCAAGATACATTTGATACTATTGATGGTGACACATCAGGTATGGTGAATACAAACGTTGAGTGGTTACAAGATAATATGAATAGAGTTGAATACGAACCTAGAAAATCTAAAAAAGCAAAGAAAACTGAGAAAGGATTAGACAAATTTACTAAATGAAAATAGCAATTCTAAATGACACCCATGCTGGTGTTCGTGGAGATATGCAGGCAATGTCTGACTACGCAGGAAGATTTTACAATGAAGTCTTCTTTCCATATCTTGATGAACATAAGATAGATCACATCATACACTTAGGGGATTATTTTGATAGAAGAAAGTATGTAAACTTTTCTACACTCAAAGCAAACAGAGAACATTTTATAAAACCATTAATAGAACGTGGTATTACTATGGATTTAATTCTAGGTAATCATGACACATATTATAAATCAACTAACGATGTAAACTCACCAGATTTATTATTGTTTGCAGAAGACAATATTAATGTAATAGAACACCCAGAAGTTAGAGAGTATGACGGGTTTAATATTGCACTTGTTCCGTGGATCAATAACGAAAACTATGCAGATTCAGTAGAGTTTTTAATGTCTGCAAATGCAAGTGTATGTATGGGTCACTTTGAAATCGAAGGTGCTTTACTATACCCTGGTGCAGTCTGCTCACATGGGTTAGATATCAGTTATCTAAAACGATTCGATAAAGTATACAGTGGACATTTTCATACAAAATCTGAAGTTAATAATTGTCGTTATCTAGGTTCACAGATGCAGTTTACATGGTCAGATTATGGTGATCAAAAGTATTTTCATATCTTTGATACAGAAGATCAATCAGTATTACCTGTACATAATCCACTAACTATGTTTGAAAAAATAAAATACGATGATACAAAAGAGTCTTTTGAAAAAATACTAAACAGAGATTATTCAGCATACGAAAATAAATTTATAAAAGTAGTAGTTGTTAATAAAGATAATCCATATTGGTTTGATCAAATGATGGATAAGTTACATCAAGCAAGTCCTTTACACGTAACAGTAGTAGATGATCATAAACACATGGATTTACTTTCTGATGATGAGATAGAGGGTGTAGAAGACACACTAACTATATTAACAAAGTATGTAGATAGTTTAGAAATACAAGGTGAGAAAAACCAACTTACATCTTTAATAACTTCGTTGTATAATGAAGCATTAGATGAACACAATTATATATGATACACTTTAAAAAAGTAAGATGGAAGAATCTTTTATCTTCTGGTAATAAATTTACAACAATAGAATTAGATAGATCATCAACAACATTAATTATCGGTGAGAATGGTGCTGGTAAATCAACCCTATTAGATGCATTATGTTATGCATTATATGGTAAAGGGTTTCGTAATCTTAAAAAAGAACTTCTGGTAAACTCAATCAATCAAAAAGAAATGCTTGTAGAAGTAGACTTCATGATTGGTAAAAAAGAATATAAAGTAATTCGTGGTACCAGACCAAACAAATTTGAACTATATCTCGGAAACACAATGCTAAATCAAGATGCAAGTGTAAGAGATTATCAAGATCACTTAGAAAAGAATATACTCAAGATGAGTCACCGTTCTTTTACTCAAGTAGCAATTCTAGGGTCAGCAAACTTTACACCTTTTATGCAATTGAAAGCAAGTGAAAGACGTAAACTTGTCGAAGACCTATTAGATATCTCTATCTTTAGTACTATGAGAGACATACTACGAAAGAAAGTATCATCGCATAAGATTGATATCAAAGAGAATGAACATGAAATAGAAATTCTTGAAGAAAGAATTAATGGATTGACAGAGCAAATAAATGCCCTTCAAAAAAATCGTGATAAACAAATTCTTAAATATGAATCAACCGTGAAAGAAACTGAAAAGAATATTCAGACTTTAATGGAGAACATAGATGAAAAGACGAAAGATGTGGTGGAGAAAGAATCCACTATCAAGAATAAAGATACAGTTGAAGATAGACTCAAACAAACTCTTAACTTGGAGAAACAACTCGAAGTTGCTAGAAAGAAAGCAATTAAAGACATTGAATTCTACGAAAACCACGACAACTGTCCAACATGTAAACAGGGTTTAGATCATGAACACAAAAAGAAATGTATTCAGGAAAAAACTGAAAAGGTCTCAGAGATCAAGAAGGCGGTTACAGAACTCGACACAAAAATCAAAGAACTCCATGATGAAATAAACTTTATAAATCGTGTGCAAGAAGAGATTCTAGAAAAACAAAGAGAGATAGGTTTATTACAAACAGAGATCACATCTAATCAAAAGTATATTGGTAAAGTACATGATCAGATAAATGATCTTAGAAAAGCACAAATAGACAATAGTGCGAATGATAGACTATCTCAAAGTGAAGATGATCTTGATATCTTAACTGCAAAGAAACAAGAACTCAAAGATAAAGAACATTATTTTAGTATAGCACAAATGTTACTTCAAGATGCAGGTGTAAAACAAAAGATAATTAAACAATATGTTCCTGTAATGAATAAACTTATTAATAAGTATCTTGCAAGTTTAGAATTCTATGTTGGTTTTGAATTAGACGAAAGTTTCGATGAGACAATTAAATCTAGATTTAGAGATGTATTTAAGTATGACAATTTCTCACAGGGTGAAAAGATGAGAATCGATTTAGCACTATTGTTTACTTGGAGAGCAGTTGCAAGAATGAAGAACTCAGTCAATACAAATTTATTAATACTAGATGAGGTATTTGATAGTTCACTAGACACTCAAGGAACAGATGATTTCTTACGATTGTTAAATACACTTACAGAAAAAACAAATGCTTTCATCATATCTCATAAAGGAGATGCTTTATATGATAAGTTTGATGAAGTAATTAAATTCGAAAAGTATAAAAACTTTAGTCGAATTTCAGTATCATAAATAAAAAGATGTACGAATTAGTAGAAGAAGCACATAAAGTCCTGAGAGTACCACCTCCAGAATTCAATTTTGAAAATCCACCAGAGGATCCAAAAGAGATTGAAAAAAATATGATAGAAGCAGTAGAGAGATATGGTGGTCTTGGGTTATCAGCAAATCAATGTGGATTACCATATAGAATGTTCGTTATGAGAACTGCTGATAAAGGTGTTGTAGCATTTTGGAATCCAAAAATAACAAAACTTTCAAACGATACAGACAACATGAAAGAAGGTTGTTTGTCATTTCCTGATATATATTTGATGATCAAAAGATCAAAAGTTATAGAGTTTGAATATCAAGATACTGAAGGAGAAAAAGTAACTTTAGTATTAGAAGGAATGGCCGCTAGATGTGTTCAGCATGAATTAGATCACCTAAATGGTATACTATTCTTGCAAAGAGCATCAAGACTTAAGATAGAAAGAGCACTTAAGGCCAGACCAAAAGAAAGAAAGAAAAGATTAGAATATGAAAGAAGAAGAGCAATTGCAAACTACATTGCCGAACAATCTAAGTCCAATGAAGGAACCGATGATGCCGTATCAACCTCTGATGATTCACAACCTAGTGACTCCGGAAGAGGCGAAGAGTCTGATACAGTTTCATAAGGAACACCCACACTTAGTTAGAATCGGTTCTGAAGACGAATATCAAGGGATTCGAATGTGTCATATTAAGACACAATGGGTTCGTGATGTTTTAATGAGAGTTGTCTATCAATTGATAGGTGATATTAGACTAATTGCAAATCAACTTGTAGTACCTGAAATGATAGGTATTAATAGATGGCATGTTGGTGGTGAACAACACCCGCATCTAGACATATACTCTAATCAAGAAATGGATTTAAATCTACATCATAATACACCTGCTAGAGAGTGGACATGTATTCTATATTTAAATGACGATCTAAAAGGTGGTGAAACATACATACCTGAGGGTAAAGTGATGTGTCACGACAACGTGCAAAGAGAATATGATGCAGATACATTTCCCCCTATAGCATGTAGTGGTTTATTATTTCAAGGCATATATATTCCACATGGTGTTTCGAAAGTGAGACGTAACGATAGATATACTGTATCATTATGGTTCTCATCTAATCTAAATAAACAAATGCCTACTCACCCTATCCCATTAGACTCAAATGAGGACCTATTCAGACTTCATCTAAACGAAGTTGGACCTACTTGGCCAAATCCTGAAAATTAAACCTTGACAGTGACCCTTACTTTTTTGTATACTAATACAGTAACAAAAGGAGTAAGAAATGAGCAATTTAATAAACGATGCGATAATAGAAAACATAGCAGAAGATGTCTGCGAAATGGCAGAGAAGGACATTTGGAATGTTATCTTTGCAATTGAAAAAGAATTTGGTGTTGAAAATATGCCAAGTCCAAAAGGTATGAACTGGGAAGAAGACTGCGAGAGATTTATTAACAAACTAATCGAACTCAGATTCGAAGCAGTTTGTAGATAAACCTTGACAATGACCAACACTTTTTGCTAGGATATATACATGACTAATTTAAAAGAAAACAAATCTAATCTTGCCAAACTCATGGCAACTGAGAACATTACTGTTCTTCATAAGAAAATACCAACTGCATATTTCGATGTTAAGAATCGTATACTTGCCTGTCCTACTTTCAAAGATGAAATGTCTTCAGAACTTTATGATCTGTTTATGGGACATGAAGTTGGTCATGCTTTATACACACCTTATGAGGGTCTTCATTCTACTCTTAAAAAGAATAGAACTCTCAAGGGTTATTTAAATGTTGTTGAAGATGTCAGAATAGAAAGAAAGATCAGAGAGAGATATCAAGGTCTTAGAAAATCATTTTACAAAGCATACAATGAATTGATGGACAAAGATTTCTTTGGTATCAAAGAGAGAGACTTACAAGAACTTGCATTGATTGACAAGATCAATCTTATTACTAAATGTGGTTCTAGAGTAGATATCAAACTAACAAAAGAAGAACAAGCATTTTTAGATGCATCTTTGAAATGTGAAACATGGGAAGATGTTGTGCAAGTTGCAAATGCACTTTACGAATGGTCAAAAGAGAATGAAGAAAGAAACGAATTAGATCAACAAATATCTCAGATGTTTGAAATCACTGAATCAGATGATGAAGATTACGATGATGAAGATGAGAATGAAGATATGAATGATGGTTATGAAGATGATGATCAAGAAGATTCTCAAGAAGAGACTGAAGAAGAGGGTATTGAAGGCGATGATGATGATTCAATGCCTGATTTAGATGATGAAGAAGAAGGGACAGAATTATTAGAAGAGAAACAAACTGGTAAGAAAGGTGGTCTTGGTGGCGAGTTCGATCCTACAGATGGTGCTAGAGAATCTATTACAGAACATCATGCTCACAATAACGAAGATCAATTCTTAGATGAGAATGCAGTTATTAAAACATACTTTGATTTACCAAACTATGATGAAGAAGTAGACAAAGTTTTATACTCTTACAAACAAGTTTTCAAAGATTGGAAAATATGGGAAGATAGACTTACTAACGATGAGACTGGTTGGCAGAAAGAAGCAAATGAAAAAGCATTCATATATTATCAGTCTAAACCAAAACTAGTTCTTGATTATCTTAAGAACAAAAACAAAAAGATTATCAATCACATGGCAAAAGAATTTGAGATGAGACAGACTGCAATGAGATCATTGAAAGCAAGAACTGGCAAATCAGGTGATCTTGACATGAACAAACTTGCAAAGTATCAGATCGTTGACGATATATTCAAACAAGTCACATATCTACCAGATGGTAAAAATCATGGTGTAAATGTGATGCTTGACTGGTCTGGTTCGATTTCAAATGAAGTTAGAGATTTATTAGAACAAGCAATCATCTTGGCAGAATTTTGCAGAAGAGTAGAAATACCTTACAGAGTTTACTTGTTTTCAGATTCAATAAAAGAATTACAACTTAAACAAGAAGATGAATATGCATGGAGATGTTCATCAGGTAGACTTGTAGAAATGTTATCTAACGAACAATCTGGTAGAGATCACAACAAAATGTTATTAATCTTATCAGCATTGTATTTCAACTTCTGGTCAGGTTCAGTAGACAGATGGTCAAAGCAAGACAAAGTAGATGAGTTTGAAAAAGTTTGTGAAGTAGATTTAACTAACGAATGGTTTCATAGAGATATGTTTGGCCCTAGAACTTACAATCTTGGCGGGACACCTCTTGATCATACTCTAATAGCAATGAGAAAATTTATTGCAGAGTTCAACAAAAATTATGCGATTGAAAAATCTATCTTGACTGTTATTACTGATGGTTACTCTCATGGTTCAGACTTCTTGAGTGAACAAGATCAAGAGAGAAAAGATTTAGAAATTCAATCTGGTAGTGATTCAGTATGGAGATTCAGAGATAACTGGGAGAGATACTTGAAAGACCCATACTCTGGTAAAGTGTATAAGATCAAAGGCAAAGGTGGTTACTATGACAGTTGCGACTGGGACAGAACATCAAACATTTTAGATTGGATTGCTCAAGAGACTGGTGTTACTGTGACTGGTTATTTTGTGTTCAGTAGAAAGGGAGATTTTGTCAGCATGGTAAGATCATTGCCCGAGTTCGCAGGTAGATTTTCACATGAGGTTGATTTCGGTAAAATGTGGAGAGAATGCAGAAAAGAAGGTGTCGCAATGAATACACACGGTTACAACAAACTATTTTTAGTTTCTAATTCAACTCTAATTGCATCAACAGATGATGAGTTGTCAGACGAACTTGAGGGTGCTAAGAAAGGTAGAATACTATCAGCATTCAAGAAGAATCAGAAAAACAAAACAACTTCTAGATTCTTAACAAACGAATTTATTAAGGAGATAGCATAGTGGATAGAATTCAAACAATGAACATAGACAAATTTCAAGATGCATTATACAACATAGGCGAAGGTCCATGTGTGAAGTTCGATTGCGACAGACAAACTGAATGTGGCAATGAGAAGGTCGAGTGTAAAGCATTTAGATATTGGGTCAATAACGATAGTTATTGGACAAAAAGAAAAGGCCAGAAGACATCAATCAGTGTCGATCTTGGCAGATTATTAAAGGAGATAGAATAATGAAAATGGCATTATCACAAATCGGTGAAAAGGGTGAAGCAAAAGCAAGATGTGTAATGAGGGAAATTGTTATCCCATTCAACATCGTACCTGGTTTGACTGAAGAATCAATCAAGATGTGTAAAGCATTTAATGTTGAATACTTAATTGAACTAGCATTGGCAAAAGTTGGTAATTACAAATTTGTCGACAAGTCTGGATATGATTTCGATGATTACTCAGATAGCAAATCAGCAAGTGTAGAACCTAAAGGTAGTGGAGTGTCCATCGGGTCACTCGAAACAAAAATCGGATCCATTAGAGCAGTGATCTACAATTGTTTTGAAGATAGATTAGATTATTTCTTTTTTCCTGTTGATGGTTGGAAATCGTTAGAAGAGGCATCATACGGAAAATCAAAACACAAAACAAGAATCAGATCATCTTATAACAAGACAACTCAGAAGTATTCTAAGTTTGAACCTTTTAGATGTAAAGACTTTAAAGAACTAGCAAAGAAAGTGGGTTGTGAAGTAGATGCAGAAATTATTTTGGGATAAAGGGTTGACAGTAACCACCACTTTTTGATACCATATTAACTGATGAGAAATTTATTAACTGTATTTTTTAAGGAGACTATATGAGAGAATACATAGAATTAGATGGTAAAAAGTTCCATCTTACGCCTGATAGAACAGAGTTTCTATCAGAAGTCCAGGCAAAACACCCTGGCAAAACTGTCTTTACGATAGAAGAAATTGATAATCTATCGCAGAGACCTTACTGGTTGAAAAAGAAAAGATACCCGTTTGCCAATCAAGACAATACGGTATTTGATCTTACACCGTTGTTGTCTGTAGCACATGCTCCAGCAACTCCTAGACCCGCACCTGCGACACCACAGGTTGTTCCTATTAACAACTCAAACATGCCTGTCGCCGCTCAGACTGAGACTTTGAATATTATCGAAGATAATGTCAAGATCATACCTGAGAAGATGTCAAACTATGTACCATTTGGACATTTCAAAGATGTCAAGAATATAATCAAGTCGAAGATATTCTTTCCTGTTTTTGTTACTGGTCTTTCTGGTAATGGTAAAACTCTTATGATTGAACAAGTATGTGCTCAACTTAAGAGAGAATTGTTCAGAGTCAATATCACAATCGAAACTGATGAAGATGATTTGATGGGTGGTCATACTCTTCAAAATGGTAATATTACTTTCAGAGAAGGTCCTGTTATCAAGGCGATGAGAAAGGGTGCCGTTCTTCTTCTAGACGAAGTTGATCTTGGTTCTAACAAACTTATGTGTTTACAATCAGTTCTTGAAGGTAAAGGATATCTAATCAAGAAAACTGGTGAGTGGGTGACACCTGCACCTGGTTTTACAATTCTAGCAACTGCTAATACAAAAGGTCAAGGTTCTGAAGATGGCAAGTTCATCGGTACTCAGATCATGAACGAGGCAATGTTAGAAAGATTTGCTATCACAATGCAACAAGAATATCCTTCAGTTGCTATCGAAAAGAAAATACTTTCTAAAGAGATGGCATTGACTGGCGATGTCGATCAAGAGTTTTGTGAGAAACTTGTTGACTGGGCAGATATCATCAGAAGAACTTATTACGAAGGTGGTATCGATGATGTGATTACAACAAGAAGACTTGTTCACATTGTTAATGCTTTCAGAATGTTCAAAGACAGAATGAAGTCTATCGAAATGTGTATTTCAAGATTCGATGAAGAGACTAGAAGTTCTGTTATTGATCTTTATACTAAAGTAGATGCTGGTGTTAATCTTGATGAAGAAAACTCACTAGACGAAACTGAAAATTCAGAGTATAATGAATACGATGAGAATGTTTAGTAAGAAAATTGACTACAAATATAACGAAGACAAACTCATAAAAGAGTTTGCTCGTTATATTGATAATACTTATGATCAACATTACTCACTCAACAAATACCAATCGACAGAGTTTATTATTGACTCTGGACATGGTGAAGGTTTCTGTATCGGAAATATTATGAAGTATGCACAACGATACGGAAAGAAAGGTGGCAAGAATAGAGCAGACTTGTTAAAAGTTCTGCACTATGCCTTGTTTATGTTACATGTGCACGACAAAGGAGACTTATGAAAATTAGTGAAGAAACTAGAAGTATCTTAAAGAACTTCGCAACGATAAATTCAGGTATCAAAGTTGATTCAGGCAATCAACTGAAGACTATCTCGAATATGAAAAATATACTTGCAGTTGCAAGTGTACCAGAAACGTTTGATCAAACGTTTAGCATTTATAATCTAACAGAATTCTTGGGTGCAGTATCACTCATGGAAACACCAGATTATAATTTCAATGAGCAATCTGTATCAATATCAGATGATAATTCTGCAATGACTTACTTCTATGCAAGTGAGGGTATGGTAACTTCTCCAGAGAAGATGATCACTATGCCAGATGCAGAGATTAAAATTGATATGTCCTCTACACTTCTGTCCGAATTACAAAAAGCGGCCAGTGTTCTTGGTGTAAATGATCTTGTACTCAGTTCAGATGGTACAACTATTAAATTAGATGTTACAGATAAGAAGAATGCAACATCAAATACTTTCAGCAGAATAGTTGGTGAGGGTAACGGTGTTTCATATACAATGAACTTTAAGATTGAAAACTTAAAAGTCTTAGAGGGTAATTACGAAGTTTATGTATCTTCAAAAGGTATATCAAACTTTAAAAACAAAGACGTAGACTTAGAATACTTTATTGCACTTGAACCAGATTCAAAATATAATGTGTAACATATATAAGAATAAGAGTGTGATTGATGTGCTAGTCTCCGCGTCAACCATGGGACTTGAGACATCTCATCAGAAATCTTTGGGGTCTCAAGACGATCATTCGGAGGGGTTTGATCATCTATTATGAATACAGAAAACTTTTTATACGTAGAAAAATATCGTCCTCAAACAATCGAAGACACAATCTTACCAGCAAATATCAAGAAGTCATTTCAAGAATTTGTATCTAACGGTGAAATACCAAATCTATTATTATCTGGTTCAGCAGGTGTTGGTAAAACAACAATTGCAAAAGCAGTATGTAATGAACTTGGTGCTGATTACATTGTTATCAATGGTTCAGATGAAGGTCGTTTGATCGATACACTTAGAACTAAAATTAAAAACTTTGCATCTACAGTATCACTATCTGGTGGTCCTAAAGTTGTAATACTAGATGAAGCAGATTATATAAATGCTGATTCAGTGCAACCTGCATTGAGAAACTTTATAGAAGAGTTCTCTTCAAACTGTAGATTCATATTTACTTGTAATTACAAAAACAGAATCATACCAGCACTTCACTCTAGATGTACTGTTATAGATTTCAATATCACACCAGATGAAAAACAAAGACTTGCATCAGTATTTTTAGCAAGATTAATGTTAATATGTGATGATGAGGGTATCAAGTATGATCAGAAAGTTTTAGTTGAACTTATCTTAAAATTCTTTCCAGACTTTAGAAGATGTCTGAATGAAGTACAAAGATATGGTGCAAGTGGTGTAATTGATAGTGGTCTTCTAGCAACTTTATCAGAAGAAAAACTTACACCATTAATTAATATGATTGCAGAAAAAGATTGGAAAGGTATGAGAAAGTGGGTTGGTCAAAACTCAGATCAAGATTTCAATACACTTTTCAGAAAGGTTTTCAATGCACTTGAGCAAAGATTAGAATCATCTTCTATACCCGCAAGTGTTTTGATTATTGCAGATTATCAATACAAATCTGCATTTGCTATGGACTCAGAGATTAATTTCGTTGCTTGTCTAACAGAAATAATGTCCGAGTGTAAATTTAAAAAGGAGAAATGATGGGACAATACGATGATAAAGTAAAACTTCAGAGACAGATACTTGCCGCTGAAGAATACAAAGATAAAATTAAAAACATTCATGCACATAGTACAGACACCATGTATTACGAAACTAATCCAGAAGATGCACTTGCAGGTGTAATCGATACTGAATACATGGATGGTAGAATAGAACGTAAGTGTTCAGACGGCAGAAGATATAATATCAAAGAAGGTGTTACTGGTGTTGATCTAGTAGATAAAGTTTCAAGACACTTAGTAGACTCAGGCGAAGCACTTGTCTAAACGTAATCCATTCGACTTTGTTAAGAACGTCAGTTATGACAAGGTCGATATCATGGTTGATGAAGTCGAAGAAAAGGCATATCAACCATTCTTAACCAATAGGGCATTGTCCTACCACCAAGATTGTGTTTATCTTATTAATGAGATGAACTGCAATCACCAGTTGGATAATCGTCTTCAGTATTCATTTTTAATAAATACTCTTAGAAAAAGAAGGCGATTTTCAAAATGGCAAAAACCTTACGAAAGTAAGAAATTAGATACAATAAAATCCTTTTACGGTGTATCAACTCAAAGAGCAAAAGAGTATCTAGAGTTATTAGATGATAAACAATACCGTGAATTGAAAGAAAGTATGAATTTTGGTGGATCAAAACATGGACGAACAGATACTAGTTGATAAACTAGTCGAAATAAAATTTCAAGAAAAAGACGATTTTCTAAAGATAAGAGAAACTCTTACACGTATTGGTGTTGCCTCCAGAAAAGATCAAGAACTTTTTCAATCATGTCACATATTGCATAAGAAAGGTAAATACTACATTGTGCATTTCAAAGAACTGTTTCAATTAGATGGCAAAACTGCAAACATAGATGAGTCAGATATTGGACGTAGAAACTCTATTGTCGATCTTTTAAGACAATGGAATCTAGTAGAAGTGGTCAGACCAGAGCAAATTCAAGAACCTAGAGCACCTTTATCACAGATAAAAATAGTATCATTTAAAGATAAAGCAAACTGGAAATTGACTACAAAATACTCTATCGGTAACTCAAACAACTAAATAAAAGTCAGGAGGAAGCAATTATGTTTCAAGGTATAATAGACTTCATTATGGGGATATGGAACTTACTGATGATAGTTCCTATCGTTATATCTATTTGTTCTGTTATCGTTTCTTTAACACCGACCCCGAAGGACGATAAATTATGGGCAAAAGTATATAAATGGTTAGAAGTCCTTGCTTTAGCAATTGGTAAAGCAAAAGACAAAAACCCTCTTTTAGATAAGTAACTTTTGTGATATACTAGTCGTATACTAATATTCGAATAGGAGTAAATTATGGAATATTTTATTGGAGTGATTGTACTAATCGTAATCGGTGGTATAGTCTATAATGGAATACAAAGTGAGAGGGAAGTACTTCCCACTACACCTGCACCAGCACCTGCTCCAGTGGCAGATGCAAATGATAATGGTATAGTATCTAAAGCAGAACTTAAGAAACTTACCAAAGTGCAGTTGGTCGAATTTGCTGATAAAAAAGGACTCAAGATCAAAAGATCAGGTACTAAAGCATCAGTGGTAAACGACATACACTCACAATTGTAATCTAAAACTTAAACAATTGTAAGGGACCCGCAAGGGTCCCTTTTTTTTATTGTATTACTATTCAAAAAACATAAATAATCACGTATGGAAGATTTGTTATTATTAATCAATGAAGTGGGAATACCAATTGCTGGATCGATTGTAATGGCATTTTTTATCTTTCTTACACTACGTTACATCTTAGAGGGTGTAGCAGATGATGTGAAAACATTAACTGGTATGGTATCGATGTTAGAAGACAGGGCCAGAGTGATGAATAATGAAATTATTAAGATTGATTTACTAATATCTCAAGCATTAGAATTGCAACCTGATTTAGATAGAGTTGCAAGAAGTGAGAACTTCATAGAAGATGGAAGTATCGATGCTAGGAGAGATTGATGGTCGAAGAGATAGTTAAATTAGTAGACGATTTTGGATTTCCTGTTGTTATGTCTATAGGTATGGGGTACTTCATATATTTTATTTGGAAATATGTCACTGAAGAATTAGAACCCAAAATTGATAAGCAAAGAACTACCCTTATCAAATTGATTGATCAAATGCGAATGCTAGATCAAGATCAAATACGTCTTCAACAAAAGTTGAATACAATATTAGAAATAAGAAGGAATCAGAAAAATCGTGAAAAAAGAAATAATAAGTCTTAGTATACTATTAAGTTTGCCAATCATGGCAGATGAAATCAAATTTGGATTTAAGAATCCATCATTCAGTGGTATTGGTACAGGTGCACATTACTTGACCATAGAAAACCAAGAGTTCTCAAGAAAAAAACAAATCGAAGATGCACTTGAGTCTGCTAGAAAGGCGGCCGAAAGAGCAGAAGAGAATACAACCTTAGCAAAATTTATTAGAAACCTCGAATCGAGAATCTATGCACAATTTGCCAAACAATTAGTCGAATCAATGTTTGCGAATGATACACCTGCAGGGTTTGGATCATTTGCATTAGAAGGAAATATCATAACATGGGAAGTCATAACAGACGAGAGTGGTGCTGAATTTATCAGACTTACTATTGTGTCTGAAGACGGAACAGAAACAGTCTTAGAAATCCCAGTTGGTACAGGAAACTTTGGACAAGACCCAGATACAGGTGGCGGTTCAGACGGAGGTTCTTAATGTTTAGATCATTTCTCTTAGCAATAACAATTGCTCTTTCGGGTTGTGCATCAATGCCACAGTGGTCAGATAATCCACAAGATTGCGAAAGATGGAATGAAGGATTCAGTAAAGATTTATACTCAGGCGTAAAGAAACAATTATCTAGAAAATATATTTGCGTAGAAGAACCAGAAGTTGTAAGATTACCAAGTTACATAGAATTACTCAACTTACCACCCGCA
The DNA here is from genome assembly GCA_964580005.1 of uncultured Rhodobacterales bacterium. Classification (GTDB taxonomy): domain Bacteria; phylum Pseudomonadota; class Alphaproteobacteria; order Rhodobacterales; family Rhodobacteraceae; genus CACIJG01. Next base: position 24,712 of record CAZOIZ010000007.1, on the reverse strand, counting down.
AAAGAAAGACCTGTAGTTGCAGTATATAACTTTCTGGACAAGACAGGACAAAGAAAATCGGTAGATAACATCGCATCTTTTTCGACAGCAGTAACACAGGGTGGTGTAGAAATGGTAATCGATGCTCTAAAAACAGCAGGTGGTGGCACTTGGTTTAGAGTAGTAGAAAGAAATGGAATAGATGCTCTAGTTAGAGAGAGACAAATTATAAGATCAGCACGTCAAGACTATGCTCGTTCTACGGGTGAAGAAGTCGAAGATGTACAACCACTTTTATTTGCTGGCATATTAATTGAAGGTGGTGTAATTGGTTATGATACAAATCTTATGACAGGTGGACGGGGCGCACGTACACTTGGCATAGGATATACGAAACAGTACAGGCAAGATGCAGTTACAGTTTCAATGAGAGCAGTTAGTGTTCTCACAGGTGAAGTTTTGTTAAATGTCCAAACTCGTAAAACGATTTTGAGTTACGGAGAAGGTGGAGATATTTTTAGATTCATCGAACAAGGAACTCAGTTAGTCGAATACGAAGATGGAGTTGGTAATAATGAATCGGTGACTTATGCTACGAGGACTGCCATTGAAGCGGCAGTTCTGGAATTAATTTACCAGGGACACGATAGAGGTTTCTGGGTTATAGAAGAGGTAAACGAAAATGAATAAAATACTTAGTTTAGTATTATTAATGTCGACAACATTTGTTTTCGCACAGGCCACTGATGATAACGAAGTAAAAATTACCCAAGTTGGGGACACTTTAAAACTTTACATTGATCAGGTAGGATTTGGTAACAAAATAGGTGGAAGTGATGGTTCAGACGGATCATTATCATCTATGACACTTACTGGTTCAACATTAGATTTTAATATCGATATGATCGGTAATCAAAACTTATTGTATGGACCTTTCATAGCAGATAGTTATGATCTAATCTTAAATGTAACAGGCGACTCAAACGAGTTCGACTGGAATGTAGGTTCAAGTGGTTCATCTGACTCAGGTGATATGAACTTTGTCATTACTGGTGATTCAAACACCTTTGATATTGATCAAGGTGCCACAGCATCAGCAGAATTCCTAAATGCAGATTTAGTATTGCAATCAGGTTCTTCAAGCAATGTCTTTGACATAGATTGGGAATCAGACAATATTGTTTGGAACTTAGATATAGATGGTTCATCAAACAATATCAATACATTGCAGAATGATGGTGAACAAAGTCTAACTTTAACATTAGACGGTTCAAGTGCTGACGTGGATATCAATCAGTTATCAGGTACATGTGCGGCAGGTGCATCAAATGCCTGCTCATCGCCAAATGCGATTATAAACCTAGATGTCGATAGTGAAAATGCAATCATTCAGATCAATCAAAAAGATTCATCTAACGATTCTTAGTACTTTGTTAATCAGTGGGATTAGTTTTGCTAATCCCATTGGCGACATTGTAGAGCAGTCTGGAAGTGGTTACATCACCAGAGATAAAGAACAATTAGATAATCCTGTAGGGACAGAGATTGTTCTAAAAGACGAAGCACAAACAGTCAATGGCAGAATGAAGATTGTCTTCTTAGACAATGAAGTTCTAGATATGACTGAACACACTTACGCATATATCGATGAAGCATACTATGATCCTGATCCAAACTTATCTAAAATGTCCATACAAATGGTACAAGGAACTGCTAGATTTACATCTGGATTGGGTAAAAGAATCAACAAAGCAAACGTAAACGTTTCAACACCAACTGCACAAATATCAATTAAAGGAACAGACTTTACTACAACCGTAGATGAGATCGGAAGATCATTAGTCATTTTACTCCCAGACGAAGAAACAGGAGAGTCTAGTGGTATTATAGAAGTTTCTAATCTTGGTGGAGTTGTAGTATTAGATCAACCATATCAAGCAACAGTTGTTGCGACACTAGACACGCCACCAACTTCAGTATTAACAATAAGTAATATCACACCAAACATGATCGACAATATGTTTATTGTCAATCCACCACCAGAAGTAAAACAAGCATTAGAAGAAGATTATAGAGACGAACAAAATCAAGATCAAGGCATTCTAGATGTGGACTTTCTAGAGTTCAATGAATTAGAAACAGATGCGTTGGCAGATACAACAGAAGATTTAGAATTTTCAGAATTGGACATAGACTTTCTTGATGTTGATTTCTTAACTGATCTCTTAGACGTTGTACCAGAACTAGAAAGAACAACAGTTCAACTTAGAGATGTTCAAGAATCTGCTGGTCAGATAGGAAATATAGATTTAATTGGAGCGGCCTTTGGATTTAACAAAGACTCTCAATATAATGTATTTGTAAGAGATGGTGATTTAGTATTCTTTAGAAATGTTAATGGACTCATCGAAATTATTATAGCAAGTGGTAACTCTGGTACATTAGAAACAAATGTAGAAAGTTATCAAGGAATTATAGAATTTGGTAATGGAGATAAATCAATAGAGATTGTGATCAATCAATCTAACTAAATAGATACAGGAGGAATTTTTATGCAATATTTACAAAAATTTTTAGATTGGCATGAAGATATGGTATACATGTGGTTAGAGAGACTGGGTATAACTGAGTATCAAGCAATGCTCATTGCTTTTGCAGAAGGTCTTCTTTTAGGATTATTACTATGGTGGATATTTTAAAAAGATTATTAATAATATTAGGAGTAATAACCATAGGGACATTATCGATCCCTATGGTTTTTGCAGACGATAATCAGATTACAATCCAACAAGAGGGTGATGACTTTGAACTTGACATAACTCAAATCGGTTATAATAATATCATCAAACAATGGACTGCTTCGGAAGGGATTGACGGTGATGATAATGTTATTATAATCAAACAAGCAAACGATAGAAGTGCCTCAGGAGATCAGAATATTTTAGAGATTCGCAGAGTTTGGGGTGACGGAAATACTTTAAAACTTGGTCAAGGATATCAAGTCGGAACTAACGGAAACTTTAGTAGAGATTATGCAGAGTACGGAGATACTTTTGCACACCTAAACATTACAGGTGATTATAATAGTGTCTTAATGACACAAAGAACAAACAGTTCTTCTTCAGGACATGAATATTGGTTACATCTTGAAGGAGATAATAATGATATTTACACAGTTCAAAGAGAAGGTGGAAGTCAATATATCAATTTAGATATTTACAATGATTACAATCAAGTCGATCTCAGACAGACAAATGCAGGCGACCACTATATGAGTGTTATATTAAATGGAACACAACCTACTGATATTACTGTATATCAGAATGGTTGGAATAATAAATCATATAGTATTTCTCAAAATTGCCACACAGTCGGTGGTTGTTCAGTATCAGTTACACAGGGTAATTAATGTACAATTGGAAAACAGTCCTAGTGACAATAGGATTATGTGTTGGCCTCAAAATATGGAATCCATATTTCATAGAAAATATATCTTGGTCTTGGTTTGATTTTCTACATCAACAACAACAGATAGAAAAAGTCGAAGACATTGTACTTGTAGACATAGATGAGAAATCATTAGAAAAATATGGTCAATATCCTTGGCCAAGAAAAATCTACGGGGATATTCTTCTTAACACTGACCCATCTTTAACTCATGTCTTTGCTATAGGATTTACAGAACCGGATCGGTTCGAGCAAGATGAAGACTTCGCATTAGGGTTAATTAATAGATTGTCCGTCCTGTCTTCTCAACCCACAAATCAAAAAGGTTCTGGGTCAGCACCTTTTGTAAAGACTACAACGTTTGGTGGTGGACAGATAGATGATTCTGTATGGAGTTTTGAAGGTATTGCTTCGCCTGTACGCATCTTAAAAAACAATACTTATGGTGTTGGTGTTACAGTTGCTACACCTCAACAAATGGGAACTGCAAACTTTGATGGTACTATCAGATCAGCACCACTCATAGTAAAAGCAAACGATCAGATATATCCATCTCTTGCTCTAGAAACTCTCAGAGCATTATATGATATGCAAAACTACAATACTAAAGTCACGCCAGAAGTTGGAATAGAATGGATTAGAATGGGTAAAGCAAAACCAATCGAAACTACTCCAACTAGTGATGTCATGATCAGTTATTGGAACGAGTTTGATAGAGTATCAGCAAGTGATTTAGAATCTGCTAATCTCACAAACAAGGTTCTAGTATGGGGTCTGACTGCTGAGGGATTGAATAATCCAATCTCAACCCCAGTGGGTGTATTATATCCCCACGAAGTTCAAGCAAACCTAATCCAAACCGTTCTGCAAGAAGTTCGAATACAACAATCCTACTATCTTGAATTTCTCGAAGTTGTTCTTCTGGTGACAGTTTTGCTAGGAATATTGGGAGCGGTTTACATGCTTCCCACAACTGTTTCGGCGATAGTGAGTTTAGGTATTGTTGGATTTCAGTTGGGTGGTGGATTCTGGATTTGGACTTATGATTACGTTCTTTTCGATACTTTCTGGTCATCGATATCCTCCATGATTGTATTTGGACATGCTTCTTTCAACAAATACTATGTAACATATCAACTCAAAGAACAAATTAAGAAACAGTTCCAGAAATATTTATCTCCTGACATGGTTGAAGAACTACAGAAAGACCCAAGTAAACTGAGATTAGGTGGGGATAAAAAAGTAATGACATTTCTATTCATGGATATATGTGGATTTACACCTGTATCAGAGCATTATAAGAACAAGAATGATCCAGAGGGGTTAGTTAATTTAATTAATAAATATCTTGATACGATGACAAAAATTATACTGAGTCATGGTGGTACCATTGACAAGTATATGGGTGATTGCATTATGGCATTTTGGAATGCTCCCTTGGATTGTGAAGAACATGCACAGAAGGCAGTTGATGCATCGAAAGAAATATCAGAGAAAGCAGATGAACTTATTAAAGAACTTGAAGAACAAGGTCTTCCTAGGATTGATGTTGGTATCGGGATCAATACTGGGGAGTGTATCGTTGGAAACATGGGATCAGAACTTAGATTTGACTATTCCGTCATTGGAGATGCCGTCAACTTGGCATCTAGACTCGAAGGACAAACACGCAATTTTGATGGGATACGAGTGTTGTTATCGGAAGGAACTTATAGAGAGTGTCCAAAAACAGCATTCACTAGAGTTGATGAGATCAAAGTTAAAGGGAAATCAGAAACGATTACAGTATACACAATATAATTTTATACAACCTGCACATTGGACCTCATGGGCAATGTTAACATTGTTAAATTATGGAGATATTCATTATACACATAAAGCATTGAAATATGAATGTGTATATGAAATGAATCCTTTATTACCAAAACGACCTTCTATGGAAAGATTAGTTGCTCACAAAGTAGTAACTTTAATTCCTGTTTATCACCCTGCATTCAATAGACATGTTGTTACAGACAGAGAACTACGTCAAGCAAGTTTCTTTATGGCATTAGTAGTAATGCATAATAAGAGAGTCATCAATAGGGTTGAAAATAATATAGATAAATGTCCTAGAATAGGAACATTATAACAAAGGAAATCATGCCAATAAAATTCGGTAAAACAGAAAAGAGAATAGATCGTAATACAAAAAAAGTTAGTATCATTCACGAATACATGCATACAAAAACTAATAATGAGTTGATAGAAGCATATAATAAACCAGTGAAACCTAAACTCAGACAGAAGGTCAAGAACGAAATTGTAAGACGAAACAAAAAAGGTCTTGCAAATATTAGATTTAACTAGTATAATACACTAAATACTTTTGTGACAATTATGTGACAAGACGGAGTAGAGAAATCGAAGAGCAGTCACGGATAGTTACAAAACAGAACTAGGAGATAAAAATGCGTAAGATAGCATCATTGTCTGCCTACTACGCAGACAAACTACATAGACTCATGAAATCAGGTCGATTACCTAAAGTAATCAACATGATAAATTAATTACATTATTTTTAAAAAACCCCTTGAAAAAAGGTCGGTTGAACATATATAATATATAAATACAAATGCAGTAAGAAAATCGTAAGATGATCAAACTGCATTTAGAACTGATATAAGGGTAATCAGATCGTAAGTGAAGAAAACCTACTATTGAAGTTCGCCCTTATCAGCAGATAGGTTCACCGAGTAAGGGAGATCAGATCGTAAGTGAAGAAATCCTACTACTCACAGTACCACACAAAACTGATAAGTTTTAGTATGAACTCATGTTCTTCTTGAATCAGAAGTAATTCTAGGACGAGAACAGAACATGAGATCATACGCCCTAGTTGCTCATAAGAGGACTAGAAATTACTTGCTAAAAAATAGGAGAAATTATGACAGCAATAGACTCATTTGGTCGATTCAGACCGTTCGCAATAGGATTTGATAGATTTTTCGAAGACATCGAAAGAGTGTCAAATATCAACGATAACTTTCCACCATACAATGTGATTAAATCATCTGATGATTCATATCTCATTGAACTTGCAGTTGCAGGGTTTAACAAAGATGAACTCAATATCGAATATAAAGATTCGATTCTAACTGTAACAGGTGACAATACTACAAGACAAGAATTAGATTTTGTTCATAAGGGTATTTCAGAAAGAAGTTTTAAAAGATCATGGACACTTGGCGATCACGTTAAAGTAAAGACTGCCAAAGTGGTAAATGGACTTTTAGTTATCTCACTTGAAAGAGAGATACCTGAGTCAGAGAAACCTCAGACAATCAAAATTAAATAAAACCCTATTTACAGATACTCCTGTTTGTAATATAATAGGAGTATCTTAATTAATTAGGAGATTTTATTATGATAAACGTAGGTGATAATTTACCAGACGTAAACATGCCAGTAAGAGTTGATGGAGATTTTGTTCTTCTCAATACTACTGAACAGTTTGCTGGTAAAAGAGTTGTAATCTTTGCACTACCGGGTGCATTCACGCCAACATGTTCATCATTTCAACTACCAGGATTTGAAACAATGTTTTCAAAGTTTCAAGAAAAGGGTGTTGATGAGGTGTATTGTTTATCTGTAAACGATTCATTTGTAATGAACTCATGGTTCGAAGCACAGGGTGTACAGAATGTGAGACCACTACCAGATGGTAATGGTGAATTTACAGAACTTGTAGGTGCAAGTGTAAAGAAAGCAAACTTAGGTTTTGGTGTAAGATCATGGAGATATGCAATGGTTGTAAACGACAATGTTGTTGAACACGTATTTGCAGAAGAAGGATTCGGTGATAACATCGATACTGATCCATACGAAGTATCTTCACCAGAGAATGTTTTAGCAAACATCTAAATATAAGGGCACATCAAGTGCCCTATTTTTATGTCAAAATTATTTGGAACAACATACAGAGTAGTCGAGAATCCGTTTGAAAAAGATGCGGGTATAGAACTTATTGAAACAGAATGGAAAGGACTAGTGTATCAATATGGTGATGTACAGTTTGTTGAAGGAGAAAAACAACTTAACTTTCAAAGAACAATTAGAAGACTACCAGAAGGCATAGAAGAGTCAGAGGAGAACATAGAAGAACTACTAAATAATAGTGATCTTAATCAATTGATGGGTGATATTCTCCTTGAATTAATTGATGAACAAGTAGAGAAAGAAAAGTATGAACAGAGAGTTATTAAAGGAACAGATCAAAAGACATGAGGGCGAAGTCCTCGAAATCTATAAAGACTCACTTGGTTATTTAACTTTTGGTGTAGGACATCTCGTTAGAGAAGAAGACCCAGAGTTTGGTGAACCAGAAGGAACACCAGTAAGTCAAGAAAGAGTAGATTCAGTCTATGATCATGATTTCGATAAACATGTCGAAGAAACTAGACATGTATGCCAAAACCACAATATGGACTTTGATAATCTTCACGAAGATATTCAACACGTCTTAGTTAATATGTGTTTTAACTTAGGTGCAAATCGCCTAGGTAAATTTAGAAATATGCTATATGCATGTTCTGTAAGTGATTGGGAAGAAATGGCACGTCAAATGGAAGACTCAAGATGGTACGGTCAAGTAGGTCGTAGATCAAAAGAGTTACAGGAAATTGTGCTAAGTGTCGGAAGTTAAATGCATTCGTCTCAATACAGGCGAAGTAATTATGGGGTTTGTCGAAAAAACTTTTTTCGGTGACTATATAATTATAGACCCACAAATAATACTCACAGTAGCAGATAGTGGCAAAATGGAAGTAAACTTTGCACCATGGATACCATACGCAAAAGAGTATAAATTTAAGATCAGAAAACCATTGATACAAACAGTTTTCGATCCAAAACCACAACTTGAAACAAATTTTAAAGTTGCAACAGGTAATAGAGGAGTTAGAGGTAAAAAATAATGAGTGTTAATAATATAGATGAATTCGTCACATGTGCTGATCAACTTATAGATATTCATGAGAACAACGAAGAAGATGTAGATTTTGCTATGGTTAGACAAACTATAATATTCCTAACACAATATGGTGATAGTAGTCATAAAACAAAGATAGATAGATTAAATAATATTCTATCGACAACAAACGGACAAAATCCAATCTATCCAGAAAAAGAAAACTTTAGCAGTATGTCAGTACCAGTTGCACCGGAGTCATTATGAGAAATTTTGAAAATAGAGTGCTCATGGCACAATTAAAACTAGCAGATGCAATGATCGAAAAACATAAGGTCAACATCGAAATACTAACCCATAACGTAAGTGGTGTAGCAGATCACCCAAACTTAATGAAGACAGTCGAAGATGAACTTGGTAAGATAGGTCATTGGGAAGAAATTAAGTCTGTAATTAAAAAACATTTCGATTTCGAAGGCAAAAGAACGTTGACAGAGTAACCAAACTGTAGTATACTTACAGTATGGATTTCTACACTAACGTTTGTCGCACACGTGACAAGATTCTCGTCACAGGTTATAAAGGCAATAAGAAGCAAAAACTTCAGGTCAACTATAGACCTAAACATTTTATACCATCTAAAAAAGGTCAAACACCATATCGTTCACTTGACGGCAGATACTTAGAAGTTGTCGAACTCAACTCTATGGGTGGTGCTCGTAAGTTCAGAGAACGATACGATGGTGTAGAAGGATTTGAGATACATGGTTATGACAGATATGTTTACACATATATCTCAGATAGATTTCAAGGCACAATCGATTGGGACTTCAATCGTATTAAGATAGCAACTCTAGATATAGAATGTGAATGCGAAGAGGGTTTCCCAGACCCCATGATCGCAGGTGAAAAAGTCAATGCAATATCAATCAAACCATTTAGAAAAGAAACTGTAGTTTTTGGTATTGGTCCCTGGGATCATCAGAAGACAAATGTAATCTATGTAGAATGTAAAAACGAGTTTGATCTTCTACAAAAATTTATTAAGTATTGGCGAACAGAATCGTTCGATGTCATTACAGGTTGGAATGTAAATAGTTTTGACATTACATATCTTTGTAATCGTATCGACAGACTTATGGGCGAAGATGAACATCGTAAACTTTCACCATGGTCTCAATCAAGTGTTCGTGAGTTTACAACTCAAGGTTATCAGAAACAACAAGTCTATGATCTACTCGGTGTCAATGTAATTGATTATCTAGAACTGTATCGTAAAAGAACATTTTCTAATCAAGAGTCATATCGTTTAGATCATATTGCAAATGTAGAACTCGGTAAGGGTAAATTAGATTACTCAGAATATGGTTCGTTACATACTTTATACAGACAAGACTATGCAAAGTTTCTTGAATATAATGTTCGTGATGTAGAACTTGTAGAAGAACTAGACAACAAACTTGGTTTCTTAGAACTGATTATGTCTCAGGCATATACTGCCAAATGTAATTATTCAGATACATTTGGTATGGTAAAGTATTGGGAAACTATCATATATAATTTCTTAAAAGATCAAGGTATACAAACCCCACCACAAAGACTCAAATCTGGTAATGATAAAACAAAACCTATAGTTGGTGCTTATGTAAAAGAACCACTTGTTGGTGGTCATAAATGGGTAATGTCTTTTGACTTGAACTCACTATATCCACATATTATTATGCAGTATAATATATCACCAGAAAAACTTATTAAAGGTGAACGTAAAGATGTATCAATAGATAGAATGCTTAACAAAGAGAATGATCTATCGTATTGTAAACAAACTAATACAACTGTAACACCAAATGGTGTATTGTTCTCACGTGACAAACAAGGCATGTTCCCAGAACTTATGGAAACTTTCTACGAAGAACGTAAAGAATGGAAAGGTAAGATGATTGCTTATCAAAAAGAACTACAGAAATGTGATGACCCTAAACGTAAAAGAGAACTTGATACATTAATTAAAAGAGCATACAACAATCAGCAAGTTAGAAAGATTGCACTTAACTCGGCGTATGGTGCCATGGCGAATCAATACTTTGCATTCTTCTCTATTGATCTTGCAGAAGCAATCACAATGTCTGGTCAAATGATTATCAAGTGGTCAGAGAAAACTATTAATGATTATCTTAACAAGATACTAGAAACAGAAGATGAAGATTATGTGATTGCCATGGATACTGATTCAGTTTATATCACAATGGACAAACTAGTACAGAAAGTATTACCAGATGCCCCAACAGAAAAAGTTATAGACTTTTTATCTAAAGCAGAGGGACAGATCGAAGATGTCCTTGCTAAAGGTTTCGATGATCTTGCAGAATACACAAATGCATTTCAACAGAAGATGCAGATGGGTAGAGAAGTAATTGCTGATCGTGGTATCTGGACTGCAAAGAAAAGATATATTTTAAATGTACATGATAACGAGGGTGTCCGTCTAGCAAAACCAAAACTCAAGATGATGGGTATTGAAACTGCAAAGTCGTCAACCCCACAATGGGTAAGAAACAAACTTACTGAAGCATTGAATGTTGTTATGACTCAAACAGAACAAGACTTATGGGCATTCGTAGAGACTGCACGTAAAGAATTTAGAAACTTACCACCCGAAGAAGTTGCATTCCCTCGTGGTTGTAGAGGGTTAGCACAATATAAAGATAGTACTAATATCTATTCTAAGGGTACGCCAATTCATGTTCGAGGTTCACTATTATACAACCACATGTTGAAATCCAAGAACCTCGACATGAGGTATGAAATGATTAAGAACGGTGAGAAGATACATTTTTCTTATCTCACTGTTCCTAATCCTATAAATGAAAATGTAATATCATTTATAAATGTTTTACCAAGAGAATTTGATCTGCATAGATTTATAGATTATGATATGCAGTTTAATAAATCTTTTGTTGAACCACTAAAAAATATTGTAACACTGTTAGACTGGAATGTAGAACCAGTCGCCAGTCTCGATTCTTTCTTTGCATAAATAACTATGTGGAAAACGAACTCGACAAGATCAAAGAACGTTTAGAGAAACTAGAAAAAGATTCTCACCCACCAATTGGTCTTGAATGTTTTACAGGGTTCAAAGAATTATGCGAGAGAATACAGAAGTTAGAAAATGCCATACTCAAAAGAAGTAGTTAAGAGATTCGAAGAAGTTCTTAACTCACCAAAACAATTTAGTGTAGGACGATTTGATCCTAATGATCCAAACGTAGCAACAGGAATGACTGGTGCACCTGCTTGTGGTGATGTCATGAAACTTCAATTGAAACTCGATGAAGACGAAAGAATTATAGATGTAAAATTTAAAACTTATGGTTGTGGTAGTGCGATTGCATCATCAACTATGTTCGTAGAGATGCTCAAGGGTAGAACTATCGAAGAGGCAAAACTTGTCAAAGATAGAGATATTGCAGAAGCATTACAATTACCACCAATTAAATTACACTGTTCTGTACTAGCAGAAGATAGTATAAAGAAGGCAATCGAAGACTGGGAGAGAAAAAAAGATGTATGAATATAATGTTACGATAGTAAAAATCGTTGACGGAGATACTGTTGATGTAGATATTGATCTCGGTTTTGGTATGACCTATAAAAAGCAAAGAGTTAGAATGATGGGCATAGATACCCCGGAATCTCGTACAAGAGATTTAGTAGAAAAGCAATTTGGTAAAGCATCAAAGAAACACTTAACAAGACTATTAGCAGATGCAGATAGTCTTACACTTATGTCACATGATAAGGGTAAGTTTGGTAGAATTCTTGGTGAAATATTTGCTCATCACGGAGAAGAAGAATTTAGTATTAATCAAAGAATGATAGATGATCATCATGCCGTACCATATAGTGGTCAATCAAAAGATGATATCGAAAGACAACATTTAGAGAACAGAAAAATTCTTCAAGAAAATGGCACAGTAGAAGTGCAAGGAGAATTATCAGTATGATCATATCATATATGGATATATTTTACTTGTCTGCCATCATCATCATTTTTGGTTACATAGTTCATATTGAAACTAGTCTCAAAATATTAACAGAGATGATGAAAGAACACACCAAATGTGAGTCTTTACAAGATGTGAAAAAGTCACTAGACGAATAAGCAATTCAGTGTTATACTGAATATATAAATTATGAGAGGTGCAGTATGAAATTTATTGACGAATTAGTTAAGGCATCAGGTAACGAATATGCAAATATCGTTGCAGACGGTGTCGCCGCTGGAGATGTAGATTCTTTTGTAGATACAGGATCATATATCTTCAACGCCCTATTATCAGGTTCACTATACGGTGGACTTCCAAAAAATAAGATTACCGCTATAGCAGGTGAATCAGCAACTGGTAAAACGTTCTTTGCATTAGGAATGGTAAAACAGTTTCTTGCTGATAATCCAGACTCTGCGGTAATCTATTTCGAATCTGAATCTGCGATCACAAAAGAGATGATTGAAGAAAGAGGAATCGATTCAAACAGAATTGTTATCGTGCCTGTAGTAACAGTTCAAGAATTTAGAATGCAGGCAATATCTATTCTCGATAGATACTTAGAAACGGACGAGTCAGAAAGACCACCGATGATGTTCTGTTTAGATTCACTTGGTATGTTATCAACTACAAAAGAGATCGAAGACACAGCGGCCGGTAAAGAAACTAGAGATATGACTAGAGCACAAATTGTAAAAGGTGCATTTAGGGTATTGACTCTCAAACTCGGTCGTGCTAAAGTACCTATGATTGTTACAAATCACACGTACGATGTAATCGGATCCATGTTCCCACAAAAAGAAATGGGTGGTGGGTCAGGACTTAAGTACGCCGCATCTTCAATCATCTATCTTTCAAAGAAGAAAGAAAAAGATGGTACAGAAGTTATCGGCAATATTATACATTGTAAGAATGCTAAATCTAGACTTACAGTTGAGAACAGAATTGTAGATGTCAGATTGACATACGATAAAGGTCTCGACAGACATTACGGGTTACTTGATCTAGCACTTGCAAGTGGTATATTTGAGAAAGCATCTACAAGAGTTAAACTCCCAAATGGTAAAACAGAATTTGGTAAAACGATTAATAACAATCCAGAAAAATACTTTACTGAAGACGTGATGGAAAGACTAGAAACAGTTGTACAATCACACTTTAAATATGGAAATAAGAATGAGAATAGAACAGACAATACTGAAGAATCTGATACAGAATGAATCTTTCGCAAGAAAGGTAATACCATTTCTCAAGTCTGAGTATTTCACCGACTCTTCTGAACAGTTAATTTATCAATTAACTAAAGAGTACTTTGATAAGTACACAAAGAATCCAACAACTGAGGCACTTCTCATAAACCTTGACAAGATAACTAACGTCAACGACAAAGTTATCGAGTCTTCAAAACAGTTGATAGATGATTTGTCTAACCAAGAAGAAGAGTCCGCTTACGAGTGGGTGATCAATGAGACAGAACAATGGTGCAAAGATAGAGCAATTTACATAGCAGTAATGAACTCAATCGATGTCATTGATAAAAAGTCTCAAAGATCAACAGGTGAAATACCAGACTTACTCAAAGATGCTCTCTCAGTGTCCTTTGATACTCACATCGGTCACGATGTAATCGAAGATGCTGATGAGAGATTTGAGTTTTACAACAGAGAAGAAGAGAAGATACCATTCGATTTAGAATACTTCAACAAAATTACAAAAGGTGGTTTACCAAACAAGACACTTAATATTTGTCTAGCAGGTACAGGTGTTGGTAAATCAATGTTTATGTGTCACATGGCATCTAGTGCCTTGATGATGGGTAAGAATGTATTGTATCTATCTATGGAAATGTCTGAAGAAAAAATTGCTGAACGTATTGATGCAAATGTATTGAATATACCAATCAAAGATTTACCAGACTTATCTAAGAAACAATATGATACAAAGATTAATAGACTGAAAAACAAAACTAAGGGTAAATTAATTGTCAAAGAATACCCGACTGCATCAGCACATGTCGGACATTTTAGACATTTACTACAAGAATTAGATATCAAAAAAGACTTTCAACCTGATATGATCTTTGTCGACTATCTAAACATTTGTGCAAGTTATCGTATCAGACCAGGTGCTGGTGCAAACTCTTACACACTAGTCAAGAGTATTGCAGAAGAACTTCGTGGTCTTGCAGTTGAATATGATCTACCAATTATCAGTGCGACACAAACAACCAGATCAGGTTATGGTTCAACAGATATCGGTCTCGAAGATACTTCAGAGTCCTTCGGGTTACCAGCAACTGCTGATTTGATGTTTGCACTTATAACATCTGATGAGTTAGAAGAACTAGATCAGATGGTTGTAAAACAATTAAAGAACAGATACAACGATCCAACAATATTCAAAAGATTTGTTATCGGTGTAGATAGATCGAGAATGAAATTCTATGATGTCGAACAAGAAGCACAGGAAGAATTAGTAGATAGTGTAGACATGAATGAAGATACACCTGTCATGGACAGAAATAAGAAGTTCTCAGATTTTAAAGTTTAGGGTCGCAAGACTCGGGAGAGGGATAAGGGTCAAGTATCACAAAATCCACAAGCATTTACACGATTGATGTGTGCGACCCAACCCCTCCTTTTTATTCAAAAAACCCTTGACAGTAACCATCATTTTTTAGTATACTAGAACTATGAAAGAAGTAAGAATTAAAGGATTCCCAATCATCAAGGGTCAGGTTAGAGATGATGCTATCATCGAGATACCTATACCTGCAGACTTGCATGAACTCGCACTTTCTGGTGATGGTGACGACTGGGACTTAATGTGTAAAAGATTGCCTGCACATGGATTTGCGAATCCAATTGGTAGAATGTCTATCGAAGAAATTAAAATCGATGGAGAATGGAGAGTATTTCACTAATGAAAAAATGTATTATTTTTGATATTGATGGCACTATTGCTGATGTAGAGCATAGAAGACATTTTGTATCTGGCGAAAAGAAAGATTGGAAAAATTTTAGATTAGCAACTAAGCATGACACTCCTGTTGAGTGGGTTTGTGCTATTGCTAGAAGATTCATTGCTCAAGGCGATGATGTTGCTTTCTTCTCAGCAAGAAATGAATCAGAGAGAGACATTACTGAAAAACAAGTTATGGACTGGATCGGTGAAGATCACAAAGGTATCTTTCTTAGACCTGATGGTGACTTCAGATGCGATGCAGAATTCAAATCTGATCTTGCAGATAAGTTTTTAGAACTTGGTGGTAAGATTGACCTTATCTTTGACGATAGAAATAAAGTTGTAGATATGTGGAGAGATAGGGGATTCACTGTAGTCCAAGTTGCAGACGGAGACTTTTAATGAAACATACAGATCACCCAGATTGGGATATTTCTTCACCGAGTGAAAAGAATAGGATTAGATTAGAAAACTATAAGAAGTTAGAACTAGAGACAGAAATTGAAAATGTAGAGAGACTCATATCAGAAGATAAGAAGAGTGGTAAATCAACTCTTTTATTAGAAGGTATTTTAAAAAGAAAACAATATGCTTTAGATAATAATCCTTTCTATGAACCACACGAAAATACAACCTTCATTGAAGACTTTAATAATCTCGGTCTAGATTACATAAATAATAGTAAATTATGACAAAGAATTTGAAATCAAATGAAGTGATAGAGATAATACAAAAGAAAGTATTACTCAAAAAACAATTGAAAGAATTTAAATCTTCTGGCGATGATAAAAAGGCAGAAGTTGTATCACTAAAAATAAATCAATTAGATGATGAACTTCATTCCAGGCCGTTATCAAAAAACTAAATAGTACTATACGGAGAAAACTATGGCCTTATATACAGACATAAATGCTGAACTTCAAGCAGAAATAGACGTAACTCAGAGACAGATCGATGCAGTTGCTGGTGTAAATTCAAACACTTTTGAAATCTATGACCCATCAAATGAGTCAGATCGATTTACTTACACAGGTACAGGTGGAATGGAAGCACTTTTCAATCAATGGAGAAGTGAGAATCCTACTGAAGATTCTGGTTGGAAATTTATATTATGGGAAAGATTTCAATCAGTGCGACATGATCTAGATAATGGCGAAACAGAGGCAGAGTATTGTGCTAGAATGCAACTTATCATAGATGGTTTTCAAGCACAGATAGATCACAATAACGCCCAAATTGCCTTAGGTATTACAGACTCAGATTACAGTGCACCTGTTGGTGATCCCCCACCAGAAGTATAAACCTAATTAATATAAATAGTAGTATTGCACAAATAATTGTGTTATAATAGTATTATGGCCAAAAATTTACACTTAGAACATTTAGAAGACGAGATCATTAATAATGGTATAAAGGGTGGTCGTGCATCAATATTCTTCTTATTAGAACTTCGAAATATGCTCAAGGGTAATTCTAAGGGTCGTGTAAATATGACTGTAAAATGGGACGGAGCACCAGCAATTTGGTGTGGTAAACACCCAGAAGATGGTAGATTCTTTGTCGCAAAGAAATCTCTATTTAATAAAACACCACTTTTCTATACATCAGAACAAGAGATCAAAAATGCATCAGAACTATCTGGTGATCTAGAGACTAAATTCTTAGAAGCATTTAAACATTTCTCTAGATTATCATGGGGTAATAAAATATTACAGGGTGATCTGATGTTTACTAAAGGCGATAAAAAAATGGAAAAGATAGGTAATCTATCGTATGTTACATTTCAACCAAACACAATCAAGTATGCCGCGGTCAACGGATCACCACTTGCAAATGCAATCAACAATGCAGATATTGGTATTGTCTGGCATACAACATACACAGGACCAACAATAGCAGATTTGTCTGCAAGTTTTGGTGCAGATATTAGTTCGTTAGGACACTCTAATTCTATATGGATGGACGATGCGACATATAAAGATGTATCTGGTAATAGTGCAATGACCGCCAAAGAGTCAGTTAGATTATCAAATAGTTTATCACAATTAGGAAAAACTTTTAGAAAGATCACCAAAAATGATCTTAACAGAATGAGAAAAATTATGGACACTTTTGCTAGTAAGTCAGCAATAGGTGCCTCATACAAAACATACGTAAACTCAAAAATCAGATCAGGCAAATTTAATCCATCTTACGAAGATTATCTGATTTATGTTGACAAATATTACGAGCAAAAGATCATAGCAAAAGTTAAGATGGAAAAAACTAAACTGATCAAGAAAGAAATTAAAGAACAATTATTGTCTGAGATTAGACGATTAAAGAAATTTTTTCAAGCATTAACAGAGTTTCAGAGATTAATGATTGAATCAAAACAAATAATAATAGTTGCTCTCAATAGAGTAAAAAGCATAGGGACATTTGTAAAAACTAGCACAGGTTATAAAGTAGTGAACCCAGAAGGTTATGTTGCAATTGACAGAGATGGCAATGCAGTAAAACTAGTAGATCGTATGGAATTCTCACTAAATAACTTTACAGTAGCAAAAGATTGGGATAAGTAATGAAGAAGACAATCTATTGCCGATTATGTGATCATGTCGTACGCCCAGGTGACGACCCTACAGAAGAAGTAGAAGATTGCATACTAGATGTTGGTTTTAATGATAACTTATGTGAACCAGAAGAAGAAGAAGAATGATAAGTTTTAAAGAATTTTTAGAGAACAGTAACCCTAGAATTCCTAGAAAAAAAGGACAACCTGCTAATTCTAAGAAACATTCCGATCTATACACAGATGAAAATCCAAGGGGTACGATTCATGGATTAAAATTTGCAACAGTAGATGATGCAGAGAAAAGTGTAAAGAAGATAGAAAACTCTGGTAAAAAACATGCTCATAAAATACAGGCCGCGATTGCAATGGAACAAAGAGCAAAAGAAATGGGAAAAAAATCTGCCGCGGCAGTTTATAGAAAGTACATCGAAAAGATGAAAAAGATTACTAAGGAAAAGAACAAGTGAAAGAAGTAACATTTACATTTGGAAGATTTAATCCACCAACTACAGGTCATGCTAAACTTGTGGGCAAATTAGCAAAAGGTCGTGGTGATAAAATGCTTTTCACATCACACTCAAACGATAAGAAAAAGAATCCACTATCTCATAAAGACAAAATTAAATATCTCAGAAAGTTTTTTAAGAGCAAAGTCAATGTGCCAAATGCAAATGCTAGAACAGTATTTGAAATTGCAAATGCACTACAAAATCAGGGTTATACTCACGTAAATATGATTGTTGGTTCTGATAGAGTCAGAGAGTTTGAAACATTGTTAAACAAATATAATGGCGTAAAAGCAAGACACGGATTCTATAATTTCGAACAAATCAATATTATTTCTGCAGGTGAACGTGACCCTGATGCCGATGATGTTTCTGGAATGTCAGCATCGAAAATGAGACACTATGCAGAAACAGATAATTTTTCAGAGTTTGCAAAGGGCGTACCATCAAGAAACAAAAAAGATATTGAAGGTGTATACAGAGCAGTTAGAAAAGGTATGGGTATCATGGAATCTTTTTTACCATTATACATGATAGAAGATTTAATTACAGAAGGTGTATATGATCCTGGTATATTCAAAGCAGTGTTTCTAGCAGGTGGACCAGGAAGTGGTAAATCAACAGTTGTAAAACAATTAGCACTTGATACTCTTGGACTCAAAATGGTAAACACAGATAAAGCATTCGAGAATGGTCTGAAGAAAGCAGGTCTATCTCTTGATCTTAGAAAACTTGATGCAGTCGTCAGAGATCCTATCAGAGCAAAAGCAAAAAACATAACAAAGAAAAATCTGGACAATTATATTGGTGGACGACTTGGTTTGATATTTGATACAACTTCAGCAAAAGACTCAAAAATTAAACAATACAAGAAGATGTTAGATGCATTAGGGTATGAGTACAAAATGGTTTATGTCAATGCATCACTAGACAATGCTCAAAAAAGAAATAAAGCAAGAGCAAGAAAATTACCACCAGAAATAGTTAAAAATGATTGGGACGCCGCTCAGAAAAATGTAAAATCATATCGTGGTATTTTTGGTAGAGATTTTGTTGAGATTAGAAATGATGATGATCTTAAATCTTTACAAGCAAAAACACAAAAATTATTTGGTAAGTTAATGTCTTGGTCATCTGCATTCCCAGGAAATAAATTAGCAACCTCTTGGAAACAAGCAGAACTACAATCTAAAAAAGAATAAATAGTATCATGGAAGTTATAAAACTAATTAGAGAAAAACAAAGAGATAAAGTCAGACAGGACCCCGATATAAAAGATAAAAAGGGGACACAACCTGATGTCTATTATAAAGGTCTAAAGAAATCTACAAAAGATAAGAGAGATGCACACTTTAAAAAAGGTGCAAAAATGGACGATGACAATCCAGCGGCATACAAACCAGCACCTGGTGATGCAACTGCAAAAACTAAACCATCAAAACATACTAAGAAGTTTAATCAGATGTATGGTGAGAACATGGAAGAAGGTAAATTAGTAGCAAACTTCAGAGAAATTTTAGATACAATGATGAATCAGATCAAGAAAGAAGTTGGCAAAAGATATCAAAGAAGTGAAGAAAGTGGTGTCGATTTGATGAATCGTATTGGTAGCATAGTTGGTTACAAAGTCACAAACAAGGCGCAACAAAAGAATAAACTATTCTTAAAATTTGGTGATGAAATAGTAAAAGAAGATTTAGCACCAAAAGATGTGGGTTATCTTATCAAAAGATATAGAGAATTAGATAAACTACAAAACAGATTAATACGTATTCGTGGTGCAGATAATCAAGATATGAAAAAGTGCAGAGATGCAGTCCGAGAGGCCAAGTTTGCAATTATGGACTTAGTAGAAGGCAATGCTGATGTTATCGTAGACGAATATGATCCAACTCTCTCAGAGGGTAACACAGGGTTACATTTTCAATACGAAAAAGTAGACATAAAGAAAGCATTGAAGAAAGTTAGAGGTGTAACTAAACAACAAGCAGAGATAATCGCATCTATACCACAACCAACTCTCATATCACTCATACAACAACTATCTACTTTAGCATCAGAAAAAGAAGTAGAAGAGTCATTGTGGAGAAATATACATAACAAAAGAAAACGTGGTGAAAGAATGAGAAAACCTGGTGAGAAGGGAGCACCAAAACCAGGTGATTTCAAAAGAGCAAGAGGAGAAGATTTAGATCATAACTCAGATGCTGGCGATTACATAGATGACTTTATGAAATCAGATGCACCACAGTTTAAGAATAAATCAGCAAAGAAAATTAGAAAAATGGCAATCGCCGCATATTTAGATTCTAAGGAGAAAAAATGAAGAACGGAAATAAATCAGATAATGGTGTGCTAGAGATCGGTACAGAAGAGATTTGTGCATCATACGAAGCAGATACACCAGGACAAGCAGAGAAAGTAGAGAAGTATATCAGAAGTCAAAAGAAAGATCAGATGATCAATGCTAAGAAACATTTCTCTCAAGTATTCGGTAACCCTCTCAAAGGGTTTCCATATAACGAAGAGTTCGATGTAGAACTTGCAGAAGCAGTCGAAGAACTTGCAACTTTAGAAGAGGGCGATACAGACGCCGCAATTAGAAAGAAAGCAGATAAAAGTGGTATGCCATTTGGAATATTAAAGAAAGTATTCAACAGAGGTGTTGCCGCTTGGAGAACAGGACACAGACCAGGTACTAATCCTACTCAGTGGGGTTTGGCAAGAGTCAACTCTTTTACAACTAAGTCAAAAGGTACTTGGGGTGGAGCAGACAAAGATTTAGCATCTAAAGTAAGTTAATGAAAACGTTCAAAGAAGTAGCAATCGATGAAACTCTTGCTGATATGCAAGAGAATAATATCAATCTCTTAGATAATCCGTTCAGATTGGGATCGATGATGTACTTTGAAGTTATTAAAGAGGCAAGAAGACTACAATTAGAGGGTCGTTACAGACTTACTGAAGTAGATAAGAACATTTTAGAGACAGATTTAGGAGAGTATGAGGTATATGAAAACGAACTCGTACCACTAGATTGTCCTATGATGAATATATCAGAAGAAGAAAAGAAAGAATTGAATAAACCAAAACGAGGTGGACCTAAAAAGTTTTACGTCTTTGTAAAAGACGGAGATAAAATTAAGAAAGTCACATTTGGCGATACAACAGGTTTAAGTGTCAAGTTTGATGATACAAAAGCAAGATCATCATACGTTGCTAGACACAATTGCGATACAGCAAATGATAAAACTAAACCTAGTTATTGGTCATGCAGACTCCCTTATTACGCAAAACAATTAGGGTTATCTGGTGGTGGTTCTTTCTTCTGGTAAAAGGAGTATATTATGGAAAAAATTAGTGAATACATGGGTTCAAATAGAACCGCAAAAATAAATCTATCAGCATTTGGATATGAAGTAGATTTATACGAAGGTAACAATCTTGTCGAAACAAGAAAAATTCATGACAAGTCTATCAGTTATGCTGAGAGTCTTGCAGAGAACTGGACGTTAGGAGTCATCGAATGATCACACCTAAACCTTATTCTGAGAGAAGAGAACAACAATGTGGAACTGGTGTTACATACATTTATCGCACATTTTCAGCAGATGTAGAAGCAGATGAATTGGTATGGCATAGAGATCGTGAATCTCGTCAAGTGCACATACTGAGTGGTCATGGTTGGAAATTTCAGAAAGATGATAATCTTCCAGAAGAAATTAAACCAGGAACTGATCTCTATATACATAAGGGAATCTATCACCGACTAATAAAAGGTGAAACAGACCTAGTAATTAGAATTAAAGAATTATAAATAACTACTATGAGTATCAAAAAAGAAAGTTGGCAAGAGTCTCTTGAACAGGTTCGTTCTTTTGTAAAAAAAGAAGAAACTGTTGTTGAAGAACCAGTTGAACAGATCGTTGAAGCAAACGATGAAACTGTAAACGAAGAGATAGAAGAACTATTACGTAATGAGTTTGTAGAAGAACCACTTAATTTAGATGAAAGTGAGGCAATGATACAGAAAGCATTCAGATTAAAAGATAAGAAAGCAACCATGGGTATAGCAAATCTTTTAAACATGACTTCTGTAAAAGTTCTACAAAAAATGCAGAAAGATAATCCTAAGGGGTTCGAAAGAATGGCCAAGAAAATGGGTGAATTACCTGCAATGGAAGAAGTTGAAATCGAAGAACCAACTCTCTCTATAGAAAAACTCGCAGAAAGAAACATGCTAGGTAGATTAGCAAAATCACTAAGGTTAACAAACGAAGGAAAAAATAAGTTATTTGAATACTTCGAAAAAGGGGAATTGAAGTAATGATTGACGAACTAACAAAAAAACTTATAGAGGACTCAAGATCAGTTCTCGAAGGTAAGAAACTTGATCCAGTAGGAAAGAGAGATGCAGACGTAGACAACGATGGCGATGTCGATGATTCTGATGAATATCTTGCTAAACGTAGAGATGCAATTTCTAAAGCAATGAAAAAAGAAGGTAATGCTTTTATTGCCGCAATGAAAATGGCCAAGAAAAATGGCGATAAAGAATTCGAAGTTGGTGGAGAAACATATCAAGTCAAAGAAGTTGAGGATATGGAACATGATCCTAAGAAAAAAGAGATCAAAGAACTAGACAAAGAAAAAGAAGACGAAAAGAAAGACGTTAAAGAGTTCTTTGAAATAACAGAATTGATGGCATCTAGATTAGAACCACGTACTATGAAAATGATAGATATGATGAATGCTATGATGAAATTCAAGCACGGTTCTAAAGAGTTTAAACAGAAAAAAGCAGAGATAGATGCTTTCTTAAAGAAAAACGCAGGTAAGTAACATGAATTTATTTCAAGAGTCTAAGAACATATTAGATAAAGATGGTAAGGTCAATCCCCTTGGCCCATACGGAAGAAGTAAACTTACTGGTCGTGAAACATCAACGTATTTTAGAAGAAATAAAGTCAAAGATGCTAAGGTCAGAAGAGCAGTAGAAGTTGCACTTGATCTTGGTGGTGCAGATTCAATCGCAAGAAAAGAAATCAAAAAATTCTACGGCGATAAAATACTAAAATCTAAAGAAGTGCAGGCCGCACTTAAATATGCAAACGAAGAAGTTCAAGAAGCAGTATCACCTGCTCAACAGGCCGCTATAGCAATATCTAAAAAAGAAAGAGGTGAAAAACCTAAGAACGAAGATGCTGAAGCAAAAGCAAAACTCAATCTCAAACATACTCAAGATATGGAGAAGTTGAAGGCAAAACAAGCAAGAGAAAAAGAAGCAATGTCTGAAAACTATAGAACTCTAGCACAAAAGGGTATGGGTGCAGAAGATAAGAAAAGAGTTAAAGTTGGTCTGATGATCGATTACTACACTAAAAAAGATGGTTCTAAAAGACAAGGTAAAATTGTCTCAAGAGATTCAAAAGGTTATACTGTAAAAGATGATAATGATGGAAAAATGCATACATTTGTTTATCATGACAGAGCAAAAGCAAAAAAATTAATGGCCGCTCATGAACCTGGACATATCGAAGAGGGTAAATTACATGTAAAAATGTTTACAGGTAGAGACCCTGCTGGTATCAAAGTTAAGAAAATTGGTTCTGATCCAAGAGGTGGCAGAGATGTTATGATGACTGGACCAGATAATAAACTAATTGCTTTCGCAGTAAGAAGTCTAGGTGTTGATAAAGCAACTGCTAAAAAAGGATTAAAAGCAGTACAAAAAGAACTTGGAGATATGATCGGTGAAGAGTTTAAAGATGTAGACAAAGCAAAGAAAAGTCCATTCAAAGCATTAGGATTTTCACAACACCCACATAAAGGTTTCGAAGGCGAAAGAATGCCAAAAGGTATGAGAGATTTCAGAAAGAAAGCATTAACACCTACAGACCTTATGAAAAAGAAAATGAATGTTATGGATTCATATAGAGCAATGTGGGAAGAAGGTGAAAAGTATGCACCAGTCGAAGAGAACATGGAAAGAAGCATTATGAAAAAGATGCGAAAAGGTAAAGTAGCAAAAGGCATGCCGAGGTAAATCATGGCAAAGATGTCAAAAGAAATGCCTCTTAAAGTTTTCGCCGCTAAGTATAGGTGGAATCCTAAAGAAGAAGAGTGGATTTTAAAGAACGATAAAGATACTCACTACTATAACAATAGTGCATTAAAAAATGCATGGTTTTCTCTAAGTTATCCTATCTACGATGGTGATTATTACTTTGCATTTATTCATGATAAAGTAAGAGTCAACGCA
>CAZOIZ010000006.1:0-41346 GCA_964580005.1 uncultured Rhodobacterales bacterium | reverse complement strand
CCTGCACACTCTATTGGCGTTGTGTAACCTCCTTCTTCTCTTTTATCTACCACAATTATACCCGGAGATTGTCTCAAAATTTCTCTGGCTTCCTCTTCATCTAGAAAATCTTCAAACTCTATATTCACTGCTTCGGAGTGGCCAACAAACACGGGAACTCTGACACATGTTGCTGTGAGCTTTATACTTTTGTCCAAAATCTTCTTTGTTTCAGCAACCATTTTCCACTCTTCTTTTGTTTGACCGTCATCAAGAAATACATCTATTTGCGGAATGACATTAAAGGCGATTTGTTTTGGGTAAACTTGTGGTTCTACTTCCTGACCTGGCACGTATAACCCTTTTGTTTGAGCCCATAGCTCGTCCATTGCTTCCTTGCCTGAACCTGAAACTGATTGAAAAGTTGTCACCACAACTCTTTTTATTTGTGCTCTATCGTGTAATGGTTTTAATGCTACAACCAATTGGGCAGTTGAGCAATTAGGGTTTGCAATTATATTTCTTTTATCAAAATTATTTATATCGTCCGGATTTACCTCAGGGACTATAAGGGGAACGTCTGGGTGGTATCGAAAAAGAGATGAATTGTCTATTACTATACAACCGCTATCAGTCGCTTTTTTCACGTATTTTTTTGTTGCTTCTGAGCCAACTGCAAATAACGCAATATCCACTCCTTTAAAATCAAACGAGTCTAAGTCTTTAGTCTTTAGAACTCTATCTCCAAATGAGCATTCAGTACCTAAAGACCTTCTACTGGCTAAAACAGTCAGTTCATCCACTGGGAATAGGCGCTCAGCCAATATATTAAGCATTTCTCTTCCTACGTTACCTGTGGCACCGCAAACAGCAATGTTATATCCCATACTTTTCCTTTTTACTTTTTTGAAAAGTGATCTTTGAGTTTTGGTAATTCCGCAAAATTGCCGTCGGTCTTGTCTTTATAAGATCGAAAACCTTCCATTAACTCAGATTGGCTCAGCATTGATGCATTCCACATATTTATCCAATCCAATCCCTCATCAATGGTATGGTCACGTGAAAAGTCGATAACCTTCTTACAACCGAAAACAGCGGCTGGGGAATTAGAGGCTATTTCTTTAGCAATCTCTAATGCGCCTTCGATTAGAGCTTCATGACTCTCATATAATCTATTTACAAAGCCATACTCTTTAGCCTCTTGAGCGGAAAAGTTTCTTCCTGTAAACGCCAGTTCCTTTACAATACCTTCAGGGAGCAATTTTACAATTCTAGGAAATGTACCCACATCTGCTACCATTCCAATTTTTGTCTCTCTTATTGAAAAAAAAGCATCGTTCGTTGCTAATCGTATATCTGCGGAACAGATTAGATCCACGCCTCCGCCTATACAGCCACCCTGTATTGCACAAATAACGGGAATTCTAGCTTTTTGTAAAGATGAAATAGAGTCTTGCAAAAAGGACAAAAAGCTCATGAAGTTTTGAGGCGTTTGCAGTTCTTTTTCATTCTTTTTGGCTGTCTCAGAGCTTGAAAAAACGTCTTGACCGAAAAGGCTTAAATCCAAACCGGCCGAAAATACTGGTCCAGTTGACGAAAGAACAATACATCTTGCACTCGAATTTCTATCAATGTCTCCTATTATTCTCGGTAGATCTCTCCAAAAATCCCAGTTCATAGCATTTCTTTTCTCAGGTCTATTGAGCTTGACATGAGCAACATGACCTAGCAATTCAATATTAAAATAGGTTGATTGATATTGGTTTTGGTCAGCGCCTTGTAACTTGTTCATTTGATATTCCACCTTTCCATTCTGATGTAAGTATAATCCCTAAGAATGAGATTTAAAGCCTTTAATAAAGGAAATAAGTTTATCAGGTTGCTCCATTGGAAAAAAGTGTGTTCCTCCCACAACTATTTCCAATTTTTTTAAATTACAAAGTCTCTTGAATGTCTTTAAAGAGGCCGTTGTACTTCCTATTTCTGCCACCAAAAGAACAATGGGCGCACTGGCTCCTTTGATTATTTTTGGAGTTGCCACTATTTCCGTGTTTTTAAAACTTGCTGCCTCTATCTCTGGGTGACATGACAAATAGACGCCATTGTTATCACTTTTTGTCCCACCCAAAAGGTAGTCTTTCAGAAAACCCTCTTTCCAAGTACTAAAAATCCCTCTGTTGGTGTAAGAGTTTAATACTGTCTCAAAACTATCCCACCTATCTCTCTTCCTCAGAGCCTGCTTTGTAAGTTTTAATGTACTAGAGTCATACCCAAAGGGGCCAAGATACTTTGTTAAATATTGATAATGGTAATTGATTACCACCGGATCCGCTAATATTAATCCAGATATTTTCTCCTTGATATATTTACTCACCATTAGACTTAGTGATCCTCCTATTGAGTGGCCACCTAGAAGAATTTTACGATTATGTTTTCTATTTAATTCGCTTATTAAAGCTTCCAAGTCATAGGAGTTTCCTAGAACAGGATTAGCCTCATCATAAAAAGGTCCTTTTTCAGTCATTCCATACCCTGGTGCGTCCCAAGCATACACATTAAAATTTCCAGTTAATTTGCTAAGCAGTCTGTCATATGTACGACCATTAAATCCGTTCGCGTGCGCCCAATGCAGTATTGGAGCATCTGCTGGACCTTTCCAGAAGCAGACAGATAAATCACCTCTAGCTGTTTTTATTTTCAATCTTTTCATAGGTAATATAAATTTTGTTTGTTAACACTTTATTGGACTATATAAATATATAATGCAACATGATATAGAGACTTCTGATGTTTCTTTAGAATTATTTGGATCGGCAAAGTCAAAACTGATCGATGATAAAATAACTGAGAATAAAGAAACACCTTTTCTGTTGATGCTAAGAGCATCTACATCAGCCAAAAATTTTTTGTTAAGTAAAAAGCCTAAATCAATAACAATTTTCATAGGTAAAGGAAATAATGGTGAAGATGGTCTTTGTTTAGCAGCTCTTTTAAAAATAGAAAATATAAAAACCAATGTAGTTGACCTAAGCCATAAAAATCGCCCCAAAACTCATGCTTACAAATTCTGTCTTAATCTAGGGATTAATATTCACAAATTTAACGCTAACAAGATACCAAACGCGGATTGGTATGTTGATGCAGTATTTGGCATAGGTTTAAACAGAAACCTCACAGGCGACTACCTAAAAGCTGTAAATTTTCTTCAATGTTCAGAGAAAAAGAAAATCTTATCTTTAGATTTACC
The DNA here is from genome assembly GCA_964580005.1 of uncultured Rhodobacterales bacterium. Classification (GTDB taxonomy): domain Bacteria; phylum Pseudomonadota; class Alphaproteobacteria; order Rhodobacterales; family Rhodobacteraceae; genus CACIJG01. Next base: position 38,120 of record CAZOIZ010000006.1, on the reverse strand, counting down.
GAGTGGTCTTCATGGTTCAAAAGGAATTATTTTTAACAAATTAGTTAAAGCTACTAGTACTATCTCCTTTCTGACCTTAAAGCCTGGGCTGTTTTTTGATGAGGCTTCTGATTATACAGGCGAAGTTTATTTCAATGATCTGAGTATAAATAAATTTTTCTACAGCTCTGACATGAGCTCTATTTCGAAAGACAACACCCATTTCCCTTATCTATCTAGCTCCGCTCACAAAGGCACAAGAGGATCAGTAATTTGTCTTGGTGGTTCCAAATCAATGGAGGGTGCAGGAATACTCGCATCTATATCCTCTCTACGTTCGGGAGCTGGTAAAGTGTTCTGGGCATCAGATACCGAAAAACTTGATAGGCCTCCAGAGCTTATTCAGATAGAACCGGATATTAAGGAAATACAATCTATTTTAGATAAAAATATGCGCACTGCAATCATAGGCCCGGGGCTAGGTAAAAAGTTCGATAAGGAAATTGAATTCTTATGGCATACCGATCTCAATATAATTCTTGATGCAGATGGTCTTGACTGGTTGTCTAGAGTAAGACCAAAAAAAAGAAGAGCCCCTTGGATCGGAACGCCTCATAGAGGAGAAGCAAAGAAACTTCTTGGAGATGACTTCTCTGACAAATGGTCCAATATCATGAAACTAAAAAAAATATATGGTGGAGACTGGATATTAAAAGGGCCTGGAACTCTAGTTTCGGAAGAAAGAAGATTATGGATAAATTTATATTCAAACGGATGGCTAGGAACAGCTGGGATGGGAGACGTTTTAGCGGGTATTATAGCAGGCCTGTGGAGTTCTGGATCTAAAACACCCTTTAGAAGTTCAGTATTCCTCCAAACTCAGTGTGCAAGATATTTAATCTCACAAGATGGAGCAGGTATAACAGCAGGAAAGCTGTCTGAGATGATCGGCTTAAATATTGCTCTAATACAAAAGGCCTAGCTTTACTCTAATGAAAAAAGCTAGGCGCGATTTTTATTAATCGGCAGGAACTGTCATCCATGCCCTATGAAGCTCACCGAGAGTTGCTGCTTTTGCAACAATTTGTTGCATTTCTTGACCCATACCCATACCGTCTAGCGCTTCTCCGGCGTGAGCTAGCGATTTTGCGCCATACATTACAACCAGACTACTCATGGGTTCACCGGTAACTGGCGCTATCATTACAGGATTAATATCAACTTTTTCACAAAGACTTTTTACCTCGGAAAACATTTCTAGTGCTTCTGCAACTCTATCTCTTTTCATTAGGTACCATCTATAATTGATGACTCTGTGTGTAGCGCTCATTTCTCCTGCAACTGTTCTGAAAATATTTGGAGGCATTACAAGTTCAGAAGAAGGGTTATCATCCAAGCGCATTTGAATTTTAGCCCATACTTCACTTGAAAAAAGCTTTTCCGCATTTCCCATGGCTCCAGCAAAGTTTTCAGAAAATATAGAAAAAACTAGCGATCCAGTATCAGGACCAAAAATTATTCTAGATATCCTGCAGGTCATACCCATAGCGCCAAAGGTTTCGACATTTTCTTTCATATTTGATAAAAGAAGCCTTGCCTTTCCTGGGTGAGCCTTATAAGTAGATGTTACTATGACGGTCAATATTTCCTCCCTTGTTGATGATGAAAGTTCATTTAGTAAATTATCATAACATGGTATATCGAAAATAATATGACTGAATCTGAAAAAAAAATTAACTTCATTAACAATTTTCGAGACTTAGGGAATAAGAAGACAAAAGCCAATAATGTAATAAAAAATAACTTGTTTATTAGATGTGCTGCCCCCATTAACCTTAGCACTGACGCTCAAAAAAAACTGACTTCTAATGAAGAAACATTAATTATAGACTTTAGAGGTGTTAAAGAGGCAGAAAAAAATCCAACTAGCTTGCCAAGAGAACTTCTGAAACGGAGAGTTCACTTACCTGTTGAGCCAAAAGTTACCGAACTATTAAAAGAGTTGGATAAAAAAAATACACAAAAAGCAGATTTGAATGAGGTTTTTCAACAAGCCTATAGAAAGTATACAGTTGAAAACTTAGATACTTTCAAGGAGTTTTTTAAAATATTGTTTAAAAATTCTGGTTCTAAAATTATCTTTCATTGCACAGCGGGAAAAGATCGAACTGGTTTTGCCGCGGCCTTAATTTTGCTCCTATTTGGAGTTAGTCGGCGTTGCATATTTGACGACTACATGCTGTCAAATAAACATTATAAACCAACTGAAAAAGTGACTAAAGAAGTTAATCAAATAGGGGTAAAGGAGTTATTAAAAGTAGATGAGAGCTGGTTGGAGGCTGGCCTTAAAGAATTTGAAAAAAATGCTGGCGATATAATAGAATTTGCTACCGTTTTAATTGGTGAAAAAACAAAGTTAATTAGATACTTAGAGTATTGTCAAAAATAAGAGGTTAGATATCCATGTCAATTTTAGAAAAATTTAAGCTAGATGGGAAAATTGCTCTTGTAACAGGGTGTAGCAAGGGTATAGGTTTTGGAATTGCTAAGGGTCTAGCTGAGGCTGGAGCTGATATAATTGGGGTTAGCTCATCCTTACGACAAGGCAGTGAAATCCAAGAATATGTTGAGTCGATCGGTAGAAGCTTTCATTGCTTTAGTTGTGACTTTTCTGAAAGACAAAATACACATAATTTTTTAAAGGAACTTGGTAAAAATAATTTAGAACCAAATATTCTTGTGAGTAATGCAGGTTCTTTAATTAGAACAGAGCTGAATGAACATAGTGATGACCATTGGGATAGAATACTTGAAATCAATCTATCGTCTCAGTTTGTTCTTGCACGGGAACTTAGTTCAAAAATGATTGAAAGGGGCTGGGGTAAAATTATTTTTACAGCATCAATCTTATCTCATCAGGGCGGTTTATTTGTTCCCAGCTATACTGCTTCTAAAGGTGGGATTGCGCAACTTACAAAAGCTCTATCAAATGAACTGGCAGATAAGGGAATAAATGTTAATTCCATCGCCCCAGGTTACGTTGTCACTGATATTACCACTGCTCTTCGTCAAGATAAAAATAGGTCAGCTGACCTAATGGCGAGGATACCTATGAAGAGATGGGGCACTATCGACGATATGGCAGGGGCAGCTGTTTACTTGGCTTCTGATGCATCAGACTATGTTAGTGGAGAACTACTAAATGTAGATGGTGGTTGGATGGGCAGATAGCTACTAGACTGCCTCTAGCTCCTCTAGTATTTTTTCAGTCATCTCACTAGTTGAACATAGACGTCCTTGATCACCCATCATGAGATCAGGAGTTCTGTACCCTTTCGCAAGAACCTTTTCTATACATTGCTCAAGAAGATCGGCATTCTGGGCGTCTGAAAATGAGTATCTTAAAGCCATTGAAAAGCTTAAAATACACGCTATTGGATTAGCCTTTTCCTGACCAGAAATATCTGGTGCTGATCCATGTACTGGCTCATACATAGCTCGAGGCAAACCATTTTCTTTTTTATTTCCCAAGCTTGCAGATGGCAGCATTCCCAAACTGCCTGTTAGCATAGCGGCACAATCGGATAGTATATCTCCAAAAAGATTATCTGTTACAATCACATCAAACTGTTTAGGATCTCTAACCAATTGCATTGCTCCATTGTCAGCATACATATGGCTGAGCTCTACATCCTGATAATCAACATGAACCTCATTAACAATATCTCGCCAGAGAACACCACTCTCCATCACATTAGCTTTTTCCATAGAGCATAATTTTTTATTTCTCTTTAAAGCAAGTTCAAAAGCACTTATTGCAACCCTTCGTATCTCTGATTCCGTGTATCTTTGCGTATTTATACCAATTCTCTCATTTGAGCCATCAGTATGAATACCACGAGGTTCTCCGAAATAAATGCCTGATGTAAGTTCTCTTACAATAACAATATCCAGTCCAGACACTATTTCTTTCTTTAATGATGAAAAGGAGGCTAGTGCATCAAAACATTGAGCAGGACGAATGTTGGCAAATAAATCCAGTTCTTTTCTGAGTTTTAAAAGTGCTCGCTCAGGTTTCAAATCGAAGCTGAGATTGTCATAATCGGGTCCACCGACCGCGCCTAGCAAAACTGCATCTACTTCTAGTGCTTTCTTTAACATCTTTTCTGTAAGTGGGGTTCCATGTTTATCGTAAGAAGCTCCACCAACTAAACCTTCTTCGATATCTATTTTTAAATCCCGCTTATCCTGAAACCAAGAAATAACGCGCTTAACCTCAGTCATCACTTCTGGACCAATTCCGTCTCCTGGAAGAATAAGCAGAGAAAACATCAATTACACCCTTTTAAGCCCAGCTAAATTTATCAGAATATTCTTTTTCAAAGGAGTTTATTTTATCAGAACTCTTGAGTGTTAACCCGATATCATCTAAACCATTTAATAAGCAATATTTCTTGAATTCGTCAACTTCGAAATCTAATTGGTCTCCGTTGCTGCGAATGATCTTCTGGTTTTCGAGATCAATTTTCATATAGGATGTTATTTCCGAGTCTGCATCCTGTAGAAGGCTTTGGTGCATTTCTTCAGATACAACTATTGGAAGTATCCCATTCTTGAAGCAATTATTAAAAAAAATGTCTGCGAAACTTGTTGATATTATGCACTTAATCCCAAAATCTTTTAAAGCCCAAGGTGCATGTTCTCTTGAGGAGCCACAACCAAAATTAGCACCACCAACTATAATTGAGGCTTTTGAATAATGTTCTTTGTTTAAGATAAAATCTTTTATTTCATTTCCATTTTGATCATATCGCATTTCAAAAAAAAGGTTCTCACCAAGACCCGTTCTTTTAATAGTCTTGAGAAACTGTTTTGGTATTAACATATCAGTATCTATATTTATTAGTGGCATTGGAGCTGCTATGCCTTCAAGTGTATTAAACTTTTCCATTAGAAACTCTCAATTAAATATCTCTTACATCCGTCAATCGGCCCGTTATTGCTGCTGCGGCTGCCATTGCTGGACTCATTAGATGAGTGCGTCCCCCGCGACCCTGTCTTCCTTCAAAATTTCTATTAGACGTAGCCGCACATCTTTCTTCGGGCAACAATTGATCAGGATTCATGGCTAAACACATTGAACAACCTGGCATTCTCCAATCAAAACCTGCGTCTTTCAGTGAATTAGCTATTCCTTCTTCTTCCGCTTGTTTTTTTACTAATCCAGAACCTGGAACCACCATAGCTCTGATACCACTCTTCACTTTTTTCCCTCTAACAATTTTTTCTACCTCTCTTAGATCTTCTATTCTGCCATTTGTACAAGAGCCAATAAAAACAGCATCCACTGTTATATCTTGCAATTTCTGGCCTGGTCTTAATCCCATATATTCAAGAGATCTTTTAGCCGCTTCTACTTTACTTCCATGAAAATTGTCAGGGCTTGGTACAAAATCTGTTATAGGGAGGACATCTTCTGGACTCGTTCCCCAAGTGACTACTGGCGCAATGTCCTCCGCTTTTAAGAAAAGCTCTTTGTCGAAGTACGCATCTGGGTCAGAAAATAGAGTTTTCCAAAATTTGACAGCTTTATCCCATTTTTCACCTTTTGGTGAATGTGGTCTCCCCTTTACATAGTCTAAAGTCTTTTGGTCAGGCGCAATCAACCCGGCTCTCGCTCCACCCTCAATAGCCATATTGCAAACGGTCATTCGTCCTTCCATAGAAAGGCTTTCAATAGCACTACCACAATATTCGATTACATGCCCGGTACCACCTGCTGTACCTGTTTTTCCAATTATCGTTAAAGTAATATCTTTTGCAGTGACCCCATTTCCCAGTTCTCCAGAAACCTCCACCTTCATATTTTTTGATTTCTGCTGAATTAACGTCTGCGTTGCAAGGACATGCTCTACTTCGGATGTTCCAATGCCGTGTGCTAGTGCACCAAACGCTCCGTGCGTTGCTGTATGACTATCCCCACAAACAATTGTCATGCCTGGCAAAGTCCAACCTTGTTCAGGACCAATTATATGTACTATTCCTTGCCTTACATCATCAACAGGGTAATAGTGAATACCAAAATCTCGTGCATTCTTATCCAAAGTTTCTAGCTGTATACGACCTTCTTCGCTGCCAAAATTAGTTAACCGATTTGATGTTGTGGCCACATTATGATCAGGGACTGCAATTGTTTTATTTGGAGCATGAACTTTCCTCCCAGCTTCCCTTAATCCTTCAAAAGCTTGAGGGCTAGTAACTTCATGAACTAAATGCCTGTCAATGTATATAAGGGAGGTATCATTTTCTGATTGTATTAAATGGCTATCCCAAATCTTGTCGTATAAAGTTCTATTTTTCACCATAATTCTCATATCTAAATAAATTTTTTATCAAAATCCAGAACTTTTTGTTATTTCACATATATGCAATGTTCAAACCATTAACCATTGTAATTGAAAATAAAATAAAAAGTCTTTTCTAGTTCCATAATTGCTTGTATTAGTATGCGCATAAAAGATTTATGGTTTTAAGGTCTAAATGAAACTCAAAATTAATATCCTTTCGTTATATTATTTTAACAAGCTGCTTTCTAGGCTTGTTTTATGCGTTTTATTGAGTTTTTTGTTTCCGACAAAAAGTTCTTTTGGCCAGGACAACTTAAGAAAAGCTGAAAAAAGTTTTAGAGATTGGAGCGTTTTCGTATCGAAAGACGATCCCGAAATGTGCTTTATCGCCTCCCAGTCTATAAAAGGTGAAGCGTTCAGAAACAATCAAAAACTTTCATCGGTGAATAGAGAAAAAGGAACCTTGTACATTGTTAAAATTATCAGTAAAGACAGCGAGTATGAAGGGACATTTTATGCTGGATATCCTCTACAGGTGGGCTCAAAAGCGATTCTTGAAATTGATAATAAGGAAAAGATAGTTTTTTTTGCACATCCTTCACCTAAAGCAAAAGCCGAAAAAGATCATGCATGGGCTCAAAAATTTGATCAAAAAAAATTAGTTTCTTACCTCAAGAAAGGTAGCAAGGCTGTAATGAGCGCTATATCCCATCGAAATACTGTAACAAAAGATACATTTATGTTAACCGGTTTTTCAGATGCATTGTCAGAATTAGAGAAGCGGTGCAAATTAAATTGACTTCACTTCCAATACCTCAAGAAGGCAACATTTTAGGGCTTAGTAGAGACGAAATTCTTTCTTTCATGTTGGATTTAGAAAGCGAACCAAAAAGAGCATCTATGAGAGTTAATCAAATATGGTCCTGGGTCTACTGTCATGGGGTAAGCTCATTTGACAACATGACTAACATTGATAAAAATCTCCGCTCAAAACTGCAAAAAGTTTTTAAAATTTCACGGCCAATTATTGAAAAAAAAGAAGTCAGCAATGATGGTACTATAAAATATCTATTTTGTTTGGAAGACCAAAGCAAAATAGAAACTGTGTTTATACCCGAAGAGAAAAGAAGCACTCTTTGTATTTCTTCACAAGTTGGGTGTACATTAAATTGTTCATTCTGTCATACGGGGACCCAGAAATTGGTAAGGAACCTATCAAGTCAGGAGATTGTAGGTCAAGTCATCGCAGTTTATGATGATCTAGGGCTTTGGGAGAAAATGAGAATGAACAGTAATCATTCTTCTTGTTTCGAAATTATTACCAATATTGTTTTCATGGGAATGGGTGAACCTCTATTAAATTATGAAGAAGTAAAGAAAGCCTGTAGTATTTTGATGGACAATAAAGGATTGGATTTTTCAAGAAGAAGAATTACCTTGTCGACAGCCGGTATTGTTCCTAAGATAAAGACGGCTCACGAGGAAATCGGTTGCATGATCGCAGTAAGTCTTCACGCTACAGAAAATAAGACAAGGGATATATTAGTCCCAATAAATAAAAAGTGGAATTTGGAAGATTTGCTCGGTTCCTTGAGAGATGATGTTAAGTTGCGTAATTCGGAACGGGTAACATTTGAATATGTAATGCTTGAGGGAGTTAATGATACCAAAGAGGATGCACATAGGTTAGTAAGATTGCTTCAAGGACTCCCCTCTAAAGTTAATTTAATACCGTTTAATAATTGGACTGGAAGTCAATATAAGCGTTCATCATCAGATAAAATAAAAGCTTTTAGAGATATAATAATTAAGTCAAGATTACCCAGTCCCATAAGAAGACCGCGCGGAGAGGACATTATGGCGGCATGTGGTCAATTAAAATCCAAATCTATAAAAGAAAAAAAAGCTATATGAAAAAAATTAGCAAAAGACGCTTTTTATTGTTTTCAATTTTATTTCCCTTTATTTTCTTTAAACCTTCATGGGGTCATCCAAAAAAACCAAATTTATTAGTTGTTTGGAAAAAAAAGAGAGTTTTAGCTCTTTATAGAAACAGTAAAATATTAAAAGCCTATCGAATTCGCTTAGGGTTCAGTCCTAAGGGACAAAAAGAAAAGGAAGGAGATGGCAAAACTCCAGAAGGGAAATATTATATAACACATAAAAACCCAAAAAGTAAATTTTACCTAAGTCTTGGAATAAATTTTCCTAACCAATATGATAAAAAAAGAGCTCTTCAGAGAGGTCTTGATCCTGGTAGCGACATTTTTATTCATGGGCTAGGACAAAAAAATATTATTCTGCACTATCTTTTTGATTGGACAGAGGGATGCATTGCGGTAACAAATAAAGAAATAGAAGAAATTTATAGTTTGGTTGAACCGGGTACTGTTATCTACATTTATGCCTAAACTTTAAATTCTGCTTAAGACTTGCCGATCATCTGCACCCACCAAACTTTGCCAGTGCTATCCTGATACCAGCTAAGCCCTAGGTCGGTAGCTTTGGGATCCAAAATAATCTCTCTTCCAATTTTACTTTTGAACCAGACATTCAATACATCATACTCACCCTCATAAGTCTCTGAAACGTTTTCACCAAGCACTAAGCCTTCAAATCCTGCCATTCTTGCTCTGTCTATCGCAGATGATGCATCTGAACCGTAGTTCCATGCTCGCTGTTGTCGAGCTATGTCAAATGCATGCGTCTTCGATGCAGCTGAAAGGCTAGCGGAATATTTTAATTGAGATCTCCCATTCTCTAATCTAAGAGCATTAACCATCTCGAGGTGTCTTGATTTAAGAGTGGCTGCTTCAAAGCCAGAAATTACTCCGGACTTGGAATATCCGTAATAGACATCGGTATTGGTACCAACACAACTCATCAATATAGCTAATAGCAGTATCTTTAATATAAAGTTGTTCATTTGCCTTTAGGCTCTTTCTTTTAACAGTGGAAATATAATGTTAACGTATCGTTCATATGCAATTAATTCTTTCATAGAAAAGATATTTCAACTAAAACTGTAAAAATGATAAACCTTGTCTCCAATATTTTAACAGCTAAGATACTATTATTTGTTTATGCTTTAATAAGCAACCCAATTATAGCTCAGACTGCCGTAGATTTCGACAAAGATGGAAAACCAAAACATAATATCTTTTCGTTCAGAATACAGTCTTGGCAGGATCATTTTAAGCATCTTAAAAAAGGTGCAATACTAGTTGATACTAAAACACGATCATTACATTACTGGAATAAGAATGGAACAGAGTATAAAGTCTTTCCAACATCTGTCCCCCTAAATGAAGAATTGACAAGACTAGGATACACGAAAGTCACAAAAAAGATAGTTGGACCTGAATGGAGACCAACAAAGAAAATGAGAGAAAGAGACCCTAAACTCCCTGAGTTTATGCCTCCTGGTCCTGATAACCCTCTGGGTTCTCATGCACTTTATCTTAGCTGGCCTAGTTATCGAATTCACGGGACAAGCGATACCAGAAAAATTGGAAGGCAAAGCTCCTCTGGTTGCATAGGGCTATATAATGAACAAATTGAAGAGCTTTTCAATTTAGTCGAGATTGGAACGCCTGTTAGAATTCTTTAGAGCTTTTGTGAATTGCGGAAAGTCCCTCCTTAAATGAAGGGAAAGCAAGCTTATACCCCAGCTCGTCTTTAAGCCTTTTGTTTGATACTTTTTTTTCTTCTTTATAAAAACTTCTTGCCATTTCACTTACTACATCACTTTCCAAACTGACAGTCTGTGGACAGCTTTTTTTAAGCAAACTTGCCGCGAATTGCGCTACTTGCAATTGCGTTGCAGGCAGATCGTCAGACAAATTAAAAACCTTAAATTTGGATTGAGAGCTGATAGCCATCTCGATAGTACCTGCTATATCTTCAACATGAATCCTATTAAATAGATGAGCTGGTTTATTGACTATAAAAACTCTTTCATTTTCTATTAAACGATCAATAAGGCTTCTTCCTGGTCCATATATTCCTGCCAACCTGAAAATCATAGTTTTTATCGAAAGTTTTTCTCCTAATTTTAACCATGATTTTTCGGCTGCAACTCGTGAAATGCTTCTCTCTAAATTGGGTTCGAGTACTGTGTCCTCCGTAACCCATTTACCTTTTTTATCTCCATAAACACTGGTAGTTGACAGATACCCCACCCATTTAATTCTTTCGCATTTATTTTTGAATAAACACCTATAATTCTCAATAACAGGGTCCTTACCTTTGTCTGGAGGAATTGTGCTCAAAATGTATGAGTCCTTGTTAAGGATACTCTCAATCTTTTCCTCATCATCAAAAAAAATTGGTGTGGCATTTAGTGATTTAATTTCTTTTGTCTTTTCATCAAATCTCGTCGTACAAAAGACTTGCCAATTTTTTTTTGAAAAGTTTTGGCACAAAAATTTCGCTGTGTAACCAAAACCAAAAATTAATAATATATTATTCTTATTCATTTTTTTTTAGCTCAGAAATAGACCAATTGGCAGCCTCTGCTATAAAATCCACAGAATGACCTTCAAAACCTTCCAGTGATTTAATGTATTCTTTGTTTCCACTATTTCCCATTGCATATATTATATTTCTTAGAAATCTTGTTGATCCTATTCTTTTTATAGCAGTCCCACTAAAAAACTTCCTAAATTCACTATCTGAAAAGCTTATAGCTTCCTCCAGAGTTAAGTCAGAAAAAGTATCTCTATAATTCACATTTCTGGTTATTTGTGCAAATTTATTCCAAGGACACACAGCCAAACAATCATCGCATCCAAAAATTCTGTTGCCAATTGATGATCTCAGTTCTTTATTGATAGCACCTTTATGTTCAATAGTGAGATACGCAATGCACTTTCTAGCATCCAGCTTATAAGCACCTTCAAATGCGTTTGTAGGACAAATATCTAAACACTTTGTGCAAGATCCGCAATTATCTTCCTCTGGTTCATCTATCGGCAATGATTTATCAATGTACATTACACCGATAAAAAACCAGTTTCCCATATTTCTACTGACCAGATTTGTATGTTTGCCTTGCCAACCCAATCCACATAATTGTGCTAAAGGTTTTTCCATAACTGGGGCTGTATCCACAAATATTTTAAGGTCACAGTCTAACTTTTTTTTAACCCAAGAAGCTACAATCTTTAACTTAGATTTGACAATTTTATGATAATCTCTTTTTGTAGCAAAAACCGAAAAGTTAGATAATTCTTTTTCCTTTAATTTTTTGAGAGGGTCTTCTGACGGAGTGTAATCATCCGTAAATACCAAAATTGATTTAACACTTGGCCATAAATTTTCTGGTGCTATTCGTTCGTTGATCCTTTTCTCTAGCCAGTCCATACCAGCGTTCCAATCATTTTTAATATAGTCCATAAATTTTTTCTTTATTGATTGATCAACCCTGCTTGGGTCGGTTATGCCGACTGAAGAAAAACCAACATCAGAAACGATCTTATGGAGTTGTGATTTAAAGTCCAATATTTCCACGCTAAAAATCTAAGTCACTATAGTGGTTTGTTGGCACAAAACCAGGAACTAGATCTGTCAGTAACCCGGCATTTCTAAAAGCAGGTCGCGACTTAATTTTAGCATACCATTCTTTTATTATTGGTTTAGACTGCCAGTCAATATCTCCTATATAATCAAGTGTCGAAATATGTCCGGCTGCTGAAAAGTCTGCTAGTGACATTTTCTCCCCAGCAAGCCAATTTCTTTTTTCCAAAAGCCATTCCAAGTAATCAAAATGAAACTTTATTTTTCTAAGTCCTTCTTTTATTGCACTACTATCGGGTTGCCCTTTTTTAAAAATTTTTTTATAAACTCTCTCATTAAGTAAATTTTTTGTAACTTCGTTATAAAATTTATCGTCGAACCAAGACGTCATCCTTCGAGCTTCGAATCTAAGCTTTTGGTCAGCTGGAATAAGTTTTGGAATTGGGTACGACTCATCCAAATACTCACATATAGGTGTACTCTCTGTAAAAACAGTGGATCCTTCTTTTAGTAATGGCACCTTACCAGAGGGACTGAGTCTAATAAAATCCAAGTTTCTCTCCCATATAGGTTCATCGATTAATTCAACTTCAAGTTTTTTTTCTGCCAAAACCAGCCTTACTTTTCGACAGAAAGGTGAGAGCGCTAAATGGTGAAGTTTTCTCATAATTAATAAACCCTTTAATAATCCATATATAATTATAAAAAACAGCTAGACCTGTCATCTTTTTTTAAGATATCGATATCTTTTTTTAATCTGAAAATTCTTTCAACCAGATACGATTTTAATTTTTTAGGGCTTCGAGTTTTTGGGCTAGGGAGGGTCAATGCAATTCGAATTGCTTGCTCTTTTGTAAGTTTATTTGATGTCTTTTTATAATATTTTTCTGAAGCTTGATTAACACCAAATGTTAGCAGGCTTGTCTCGACAGTATTTAAATATATTTCGAGAATTCTTCTTTTGGGAATAATGATCTCTAACAAAAAGGTGAAGTATAATTCTATCATTTTTCTTGACCATGATCGTCCAGACCATAAAAAAAGATTTTTTGCAAGTTGTTGTGTTATTGTGGATGCACCTCTTTTTTCTCCTCTTCTAATTACTTTATAAATCTCCTTGATGTCTACACCTAAGTGGTTACAAAAATTAGAATCTTCTGTAGCAACCACTGAAAGAGCTATATTTTCACCTATATCAGACATTGCAGTCCAACTATAATCGATGTTTTTTCGGAAAAAATTGCTTTCCCAAACCATAAAGCTTGTAAAAGGAGGGTTAAAAAATCTAACCAAGAAGACGGATGATACCGTTAAAAGGACAAATGACACGACTAATAGTGTAAAAAATTTGATTGTTTTGTATGCTAACTTTTTAATAACACACACAAAATTTCTTTATAATTGACAATTTTTCTCCTTAGTCTGAAAGACTACTATAACCCATTAAGGCAGTATCTACTGATTTTGCAACTTGCCTACCCTCTCTAATTGCCCATACAACGAGAGACTGACCACGTCGCATATCACCAGCCACCCACAATTTATCATGAGAGGTTTTGTAAGATTTATCATCCGCTAATACATTTCCACGCTTATCCAGAGATACTTCAGTATCTTTAAAAATACTATCTGTAATGGGTGCAACAAAACCCATTGCAAGTAACACTAAGTCTGCTCTAATAACAAATTCAGAATTTTCTATTTTTTCAAATTTTTCATTTACCCTAACACAATTTAACGAACTGACTCTTCCATTTTCAACCCCGAAAGATGTTGTCAATACTGAAAATTCTCTATCCGCTCCCTCTTCTTGGCTTGAAGATGTTCTCATTTTGAGAGGCCAGTTTGGCCATGTTAGCAACTTGTCTTCTCTTTCCGGTGGAGCAGGCATAATCTCTAGTTGTGTAACGGACAATGCACCTTGGCGAATTGATGTTCCTATGCAATCTGAACCGGTGTCACCGCCCCCAATAACAACTACATGCCTACCATCAGCTGTTATCTCTTCCAAAACCTCAAGCTTCTCGTTGCCCACCCTTCTGTTTTGTTGCGGTAAAAAATCCATAGCGAAATGGATCCCTTCGGCGTTACGTCCTTCAATTTCTAGGTCGCGCGGTTTTTCAGCCCCACAGGCTAAGATTACCGCGTCATGTTCCTTTATCATTTCGTTGATTTCAATATCCACACCCAGCTCTACTCCACATTTGAATTGAACTCCTTCAGCTGATATTTGCTCCAATCTTCTGTCGATATGAGTTTTTTCCATTTTAAAATCAGGAATTCCATATCTAAGAAGACCGCCCAACTTTTTATTTTTTTCATAAACTGTTACATTGTGCCCAGCTCTCGATAATTGTTGAGCAGCCGCTAGCCCTGCCGGGCCGGAACCAATTATTCCTATTCGTTTTTTTGTCTTGTGCTGATTTATTTGTGGTTTTATCCAACCATTTTCCCATGCCTTGTCGACTATAGAGCACTCTATGGATTTTATTGTTACTGGGCTATCAACAATATTTAAGGTACACGAAGCTTCGCATGGTGCAGGGCATATTCTTCCCGTGAATTCTGGAAAATTATTGGTTGAATGTAAGTCATTAGATGCTTGTTCCCATTCCCCCCGATAAACAAGATCGTTCCAGTCCGGTATCTGATTATTAACAGGACACCCTTTCAAACCCTTCATATCATGACAAAAGGGAATGCCACATTCCATGCATCTACTGGCCTGATCTCTTATGACTTGCTCAGGAAGGGGTACTATAAACTCCTTAAAGTTTCTAATTCTATCTGATGCAGGCCTATATTTTCTGTCCTGCCTATCTATTTCCAAAAATCCAGTAACCTTACCCATCTCAAATTCCCCTATATTCCTAATTATAAGCTATTCTGCAGCTACGATATTATTGCGCTTCTCTGCTTTTATTTCTTCCAACGCCCTTCTGTATTCAGTAGGCATAACTTTTAAAAATTTAGGTCTAAAATTATCCCAATCGTCTAGGATCTTTTTCGCAACGTTTGATTTAGTAAACTTTAAGTGTCTGAAAATGATGCTTTTCAGCCTTTCTTCATCATACCTAGTCATATCACTCGATATATCCACGCGACCATGGTGCTCAAAATCACCCCCGTGATGGTGCTCAGATTCTAGTAAATCATCCTCTTCTGGGACGGGCTCAAGATCTACCATTGCCAAATTACATCTGTTTTTAAAGGTACCATCTTCGTCCAAAACGTATGCAATGCCTCCAGACATACCTGCTGCAAAATTAAGGCCTGTTTTTCCTAAGACGACCACTATGCCGCCTGTCATATATTCACAACCATGATCACCCACCCCTTCAACAACTGCAGTAGCTCCAGAATTTCTAACAGCGAACCTTTCCCCAACTATGCCTCTCAAATAGCATTCCCCATCAATCGCACCATAAAGAATTGTGTTTCCTGCTATGATCGAATTATCAGGAACAATTCTTTTTGCCTCTTTTGGAGGGTAAACTATTATTTTTCCCCCAGATAATCCTTTTCCAACATAATCATTTGCTTCGCCTTCTACTTCTAGAGTAACTCCTCTCGATAACCATGCTCCAAATGCTTGGCCAGTTGTACCCTTTAGAGAAATATTTATTGAATCTTCTGGAAGACCTTTATGTCCAAAAATACGTGCAACCTCTCCACTGAGCATTGCTCCAGTAGATCTATTGTAGTTATAAATTGGCAGCTTTATTCTGATGGGCTTTTTATTTAGCAAGGTATCTTTTGATATTTCAATTAGCTGCCTATCCAGAATATCTTCAATTGGATGCTGTTGCCTTTCACAATTGAATTTTGGCACCCCATCGCCCATCTTTGGATCAAAGAACAGCTTTGAGAAATCAAGCCCCCTTGCTTTCCAATGTTTGATTGCTTTTTTCTTATCAAGTACATCAATTTGACCAATCATGTCATCAAATTTTTTGAACCCTAATTTACTCATTAGTATTCTTACCTCCTCTGCAATAAAGAAGAAAAAATTCACAACATGCTCTGGCATTCCAACAAATCGCTTCCTCAAAACAGGGTCTTGTGTTGCGATTCCCACAGGACAAGTATTCAAGTGACACTTACGCATCATAATGCAACCTGATGCAATTAACGGGGCTGTTGAAAAACCAAACTCATCCGCGCCTAATAATGCCCCCACAACAACGTCTCGACCAGTCCTTAGACCGCCATCCACTTGGACCGATATTCGTGATCTAAGCTTATTTTTCATTAAAGTTTGGTGTGTTTCAGCCAAACCAAGCTCCCAGGGTGAGCCGGCGTGTTTCACCGAGGTCAGTGGGCTGGCTCCAGTACCACCCTCCATACCCGAAATAGTAACATGGTCAGCTTTTGCTTTAGCCACTCCAGCAGCAACTGTACCAACGCCAACTTCGGATACTAGTTTGACGGATATATCAGCTTTTGGATTTACATTCTTTAGATCAAATATAAGTTGGGCTAAATCTTCTATTGAATAAATATCGTGATGGGGCGGGGGAGAAATAAGTCCAACCCCTCTAGTAGAATGTCGGACCTTTGCGATGACTGCGTCTACCTTGTGACCAGGTAACTGGCCTCCTTCACCGGGCTTTGCACCTTGCGCCATTTTAATCTGGATCATATCAGAATTTACTAGATATTCTGTTGTGACACCAAACCTGCCAGAGGCAACTTGTTTGATTGCGGACCGTCTGTTGTCGCCGTTATTATCAGTAGAGAAACGTTCAACCTCTTCACCACCTTCACCGGTGTTCGATTTTCCCTCAATCCTATTCATGGCTATAGCTAGGTTCTCATGCGCTTCTGCGGATATTGAACCGTAAGACATGGCTCCGGTGGCGAACCGTTTTACAATTTCCTTAGCTGGCTCAACCTCCTCAATTTTAATCGCTTTTCTGCCCGTTTCGCTTGGGTCCTTTAGCCTAAATAATCCTCTTATTGTGAACAACCTTTCTTCTTGCTCATCCATTGACCTTGTATACTCTTTAAATTTATCGAAAGAATTAGTTCTCACAGCGTGTTGAAGGTTCGTAATCTCATCTGAACTCCAGGCATGTACTTCTCCTCTTTTTCTAACGGCGTAATCACCCCCGACATCTAAAGAGTCTCTTAAAACTTCTAAGTTTGAATATGCTTCCTGATGACGGGTTATCGTTTCCTTTGCTATTTCATTAATTCCCACTCCACTGATCTGAGTAGAAGTTCCCTTGAAGTACTTGCTCACGAATTCCTCTGATAACCCGACTGCATCAAAAATTTGTGCCCCACAGTAAGATTGGTAAGTTGAAATACCCATCTTGGACATAACTTTAAGGAGCCCTTTGTTAACTGACTTTATGTATCTACTAACCGCTTCGATCTCACTTACATCTTTAGACAACATGTTCTTTTGTTTAAGGTCTAATATAGTGTCAAAAGCCATATATGGATTTATAGCCTCAGCTCCGTAACCTGCTAATACTGCAAAATGATGCACCTCTCTAGGCTCTGCTGACTCCACTACCAACCCAACGGCTGTTCGCAATCCTTTCCTTATTAGATGATGATGCACCGAAGCGACAGCCAATAAAGCAGGCAGTGCTATCCTACCTTTCCCAAACTGCCTATCGGATAGCACTATAATATTGCCACCCTCTTTAACTACATTCTCCGACTTTAAACATATATTTTCCAAACACTGTTCAAAACCTTTATAACCTGAATTCTTGTCAAATGTAGTATCTAAAACTCTTGATACAAAATGATTATCACCAATTTCACTTATTTTTCTAATCTTTTGCATGTCCTCATTTGTTAGGATCGGTTGTTTAACCTCTAACCTCTTTACACTACCCAAAGCTCTATTATCGAAGATATTAGGTCTTGGCCCTATAAAAGAGACTAAGCTCATTACAGACTCCTCGCGAATAGGGTCAATTGGGGGGTTCGTTACCTGTGCAAAATTTTGCTTAAAATATGTGTAGAGTAATTTCTTTTTGTTGGATATTGCCGAGATTGGTGTGTCTGTACCCATTGAACCAATAGCTTCTTGGCCAGTTATAGCCATAGGTGACATCAGTGTCTTCAAGTCTTCCTGAGTATAACCAAAAGCTCGTTGGCCTAAATAAAGGTTGGCTTTCGATAAAGAAACCTTCTGTATTTCATCTGACTCAAGATCTTCAAGGATAATCTGTGTTTTTTTCAAAATACCTTCATAATCCTGATCTTCACTAAGATCTGCTTTTACTTCTTCATCTGATATGATTTTTCCTGCCTCCATATCAATCAAAAGCATTTTTCCAGGTTGCAACCGCCACTTTGTAACTACTTTTCTCTCATCAACTGGTAGCGTCCCGGCCTCAGAGGCCAACACAACTGTGTCATCGTCTGACACAAAATACCTGGCTGGTCTTAATCCATTTCGATCTAATGTAGCTCCAATTTTTTTTCCATCTGTAAAAGCGATCGCTGCTGGTCCGTCCCAAGGTTCCATAATTGATGCATGAAATTCGTAAAAATATTTACGCTTTTTATCCATTAGTGGATTTCCTGCCCACGCCTCTGGGATTAGCATCATGGAAGCGTGCTGAAGAGAGTACCCTCCCTGATATAGTAATTCAATAGCGTTATCAAACGATGCAGTATCGGACTGACCTTCTCTGGTAATGGGCCATATGTCCTTTAGGTTTTCTCCAAGCAGATATGATTTTAAACCTGCTTGCCTAGCTGCCATCCAGTTTACATTACCTCTACTAGTATTTATCTCACCATTATGAGCGACCATTCTGTAGGGGTGTGCCAGTCTCCATGAAGGAAACGTGTTTGTAGAAAATCTTTGGTGAACCAAAGACAAAGCGGACACATATCGGACGTCTTGTAAATCTAGATAATATTTGGCCAATTGATCAGCTAAAAACATTCCCTTATAGACAACCGTTCTAGATGATAGAGATACCGCGTAATATAAATCTTCACTCTTCAATTCTTTATAAATTCTGTTGGTTGTTTTTTTTCTTAGTACGTAAAGACTTCTTTCAAAGTCATCCTCGTTCACACCTTCAGGTCTTTTGAAGAAGCCTTGCACATGTATGGGTTCAGCTTCACGAATTTCCTCGTCCTTAGACAAACACGCGTTATTTACAGGTACATCGCGCCAACCTAATAATTTTATACCTTGTTCCTTACTTGACTTAAAAATGACGTCTTTTATGAGCTCATGATATTTAGCTTCTCTCGGGAAAAAGAACATGCCCACGCCATATTTACCAGGGTTCGGAAGTGACACATTTAATTTGTCCATTTCTTCTCTGTACATTTCGTGGGGAATTTGCGTAAGCATTCCTGCTCCATCACCCACCAAAGGGTCTGCCCCCGTCGCGCCTCTATGTTCAAGGTTTTCAAGTATATATATACCTTTTTGAACGATATCGTGACTTTTCCTACCCTTAATATTTGCAATGAATCCAAGGCCGCAAGAATCATGTTCGTTTTTAGGATCATAAAGCCCTTGTTTAACGTCACGTTTCTTCAATAAATTATTTGGTTTACACGCTCGCATATATTTTGATTCCCAGTCGAATGTTTGTAATATAATAATTTCAAAAAGAAAAGAAAGTATATCAATTGATATTTTTGTTTAAATATTGTCCGTAATTTCATTTTAAATGACACGGAATTCTAAAAGTATCTTAAAACTAGTTAGTAAAAAATGAATTTTCTTCACATTTTTTTATTGTCAATTATTCAAGGGTTAACTGAGTTTTTACCAGTCTCTTCATCTGCTCATCTTGTCCTTTACAATAAGTTGGTAATCGGAATCAAGAGTAATCTGAGCTTGGACATTGCGATGCATATTGGCAGCCTTCTGGCTGTCATTTTATTGGTAGTCAAACCTTTAAAAGAGAGCACAAGTAATGTTTTAAAAAAAATTGGTATAACAAACTCGATTTTTTTTCTGCTTTTTGCGACTATTCCTTTAATTTTTATGGCTTTATTTTTGGAGTACGCGCGTCTCCTAGATATATCAAGGCAATTAGAAATAATAGCTTTTACCAATTTAATATTTGCTCTCTTACTGTTTACATCAGACAGAAAACCAAGCAAACGACAATTTTTGGATATTTCAGCAAGAGATGTTGTGATTATAGGCATATGGCAATCTTTTGCTGTCTTTCCAGGAACAAGCAGATCTGGTGCCTCGATAACAGGTGCGCGCTTTTTAAGCTTCAACAGAAAAGACGCTATAATTATATCTGTTATATTAAGCATTCCTTCTATAGCGCTTTCGAGCAGCTATCTAGCTTTCAAACTTTTAAAAAACCCAAGCAAATTAGAGATTGAATTTACGGTCTATGCTGCAATATTTTCATTTATTTTTTCTTACATTGTTCTCAAATTTTTTATAAAACTCGGAGAAATTTATTCTTTCACACCTTATGTAATCTATCGAATATTTTTGGGATTATTGTTGTTGACAGTTTTATATAGCTAACTACGGTTGAACCGACCAACAATCTTTGGCAAAATAATTTTAAGCTTCTTTGGAGTTATCCCTAAATCTGAAAAGTTTTCGGATTTGCTGTCCACCAAGTTATCATTCTCTAAGCTTTTTACCTGTGCTAAAGTTAAAAAAGCTGGCACCATACCACCCGATACTAAACGAAAAAAATCATTTGTTGCGGCAATTAACCTCGCTAGAAAAAAGGGGATATTTAGGATGATCCTTTTTCGTTCTATTTCAGATAGTAGTATATCTATAAGTTCATTGAATGTGTAAGTTTCATCTCCGCCCAAATCTAGGTATCTTTCGTGTTGATCATCCTCTACCAAAGAGCTAATAGCTTTGGCCACATCATCAACATAAACTGGTTGGAACTTTGTGCATGAACCAACGACTGGAATAAATGGACTAATTGAAGATAATCTTGCAAACCTGTTAAAAAATGTGTCCTCACTTCCGAATATTAAGGAGGGTCGGATGATATTAGCTTTCGGGAAGCACTCTAGTACAGCTTGTTCGCCTTCCCCCTTTGACTTTAGCAATTGACTATCTGATTTCGGTGATGCTCCTAAAGAGGAAATATGGATAAATTGACCAACCTGTTCTTCTTTTGCCGCTTTAGCCAAATTTCTTGCCGCATTGATGTGGAGATTCTTGAATGACTGTGAAGGTGTTTCAAAAAAAGTCGCCGCACAATTAATTACGCAACCCGATCCATTGATATAAGCTGGAAGATTATTTTCTTCTTTTACGTCGCCACTAATCAACTCTATTTGGCCAACTTTTCCGTAGATCCTCAAAAAAAGAGCTTCATTTGGGTTCCGGACTATGACCCTGATAAAGTAGCCTTTATTAGCTAGTTGTCTGACTACATATCTTCCCAAGAAGCCAGAGCCACCAAAAATAGTCACTAAATTCATAAAATTTTTTCCAGTAGTAATATATAGGCGTAAGATAGTGGATTTTTTTTACATATCATTAAAAATTTACAAATTCCAAAAAATTAATATAAATTGGCTTTATATGAACCATAAAAAGTAAAAAATGGCTGTGGATATATACAAAAATGACATACCTCAAAACTTAGACTTGGGAAATGAGATAGCCGTAGACACTGAGACTATGGGCCTAAAGTTTGGGAGGGACAGATTATGTTTAGTTCAGCTTGCAGACAGTAGGGGCAAAGTTTATCTCGTTCAGATTGACAAAAATCAAAAAATTGCACCAAACCTAGCAAACATAATGACCAATGAAAATGTGGTCAAAATTTTTCATTATGCAAGATTTGACATTGGCGTCCTTTATAAAAATCTAAACTTTATAACCCGCAACATTTATTGTACCAAAATAGCATCTAAATTAGGAAGAACATTTTCTCAAAGCCATGGGCTTAAAAACCTTGTAAAGGAGATACTGTCGATTGATATTTCAAAAGAACAACAATCATCTTACTGGGGTGCAGATACTTTAAATGAAAATCAAATTAATTATGCCAAACAAGATGTTATATATTTGCACAAGATCAAGCAACATTTAGACAAAATTCTACAACGAGAAGACAGATATGGTGTTTTTCAGAAAACGTGTCATTTCCTACCCACTAGATGCGAATTAGATAACATGGGTTGGGAAGATTTAGACCCTTTCTCACACTAATTTTCTTATAAACACTAACACTCAGTATGCTTTAATTTAATTAGCAAAGGAATTAATATCTTCAAAACATGGTAAATGATGCAACTAAATACACCAGACTGGTTTTTTGGCTTAAATTTATGATCGGGTTAAGTGCGTGTCTATTGTTTTTAGTAATTTTTGTCCTTTCATATTCCGCAAAGGTGGATCCTTCATTTAGCGTTGTGACAAAAGATGTAAGGATTGGATTAAAATATCAAGCGCGTGAGACCCATATTACAGGCAATACCTCAGATGGAGGCTCTTTTGACTTTCATGCTAAAGCGTTAAACCCAAGTCACCAAAATGACAAAACCGTTATTTTATCTCAACCACTCGGCAAAATTTCCTTTTCAAGTGATCATAAGTTTAATTTTTCGTCTGATTTTGCTAGCCTTAATTTAGATAATAAAAATATATTGTTTAATGGTAATCTTTTACTAGAAAACTCGTGGGGGACACTGATAAAAACAGAAGAGCTAATCGCAGATTTTGAGAAAAAATTATTGATTGGGCCGAAAACAATAGCGGCTGAGACTAAATTCGGTTCTTTGGCTAGTGGGGGGATGGAGTACTTTTACAGTTCCGATCTTGATGAAGAAATTTTTTTTACAAACGGAGTTAAAATTGAAATATTTGTCGACTAAAAGAATTTCGTTCCATCCAGGTAAGAAAAAATTATCTTTTTGGGCTCCTATTTTCTTTTTTTTTCTATTATTTTATGAGGGCACTGCCTTTTCTGAAATAAAAAAAAATATAATTAGATTTAGCTCGGAGACTGCTCAAATAAAGAAAAGAGATGGTCTTCTGTACTTATCTGGTGAGGTAAAAATTTTATACGGGCAATATGTAATCAAATCAGATTTTTTGGTGGCAAAAACCAATAGTGTTGACTCACCTGAGATTAAAATGATTGAGGCTAATAAAAATATTTATTTTTCCAACAATAAAGATATTTCTGCTAAGGGAGATAAGCTTTTTATGGATGTAGACAAAAAGTTTGTGTCGATAGAAGGTGATGTTGAGTTTTCTCAAGGCAAATCAATAATTAGAGCTGATAAAATAAATGTTGATTTAGTTACCGAAACAGTAGATTTTGAAGGGATAAAGGACTCGTTTATAGAAAACTAAAGGGGCAAGGATTGATAAAGCCATATTTGAGCGTGGATAACCTAAAAAATCAAGATATTGGATTAAAGATCCAGGGTCTTAGAAAAGTGTACAAATCCAGACTTGCTTTAATGGATTTCAGTATTTTTGTCACAAGAGGTGAAGTGGTTAGTTTACTTGGTCCAAATGGCGCAGGAAAAACAACAGCGTTTAACATTATTGCTGGAATACATAGATCAGACGGTGGTTCCATAACACTTGATGGGAATGAAATATCTAATCTTCCTATGTATAGAAGATCTAAAGTGGGGCTCGGGTACCTTCCCCAAGAATCGTCAATTTTTAAAGGTCTTACTGTGGAAAAAAATATCGATGCGATACTTGAGCTTAAAATTAGAGACTCAAAGGAGCGGCGTAAGAAACTAGAGGAATTATTAGGTGAGTTTTCAATAACTCATCTCCGAAACGCGAAAGCAGTCAATCTTTCCGGTGGTGAAAGAAGAAGAGTTGAAATAGCCCGGTGTCTAGCAAGTCAACCGAAGTACATCTTGCTGGATGAACCATTTGCTGGAGTCGATCCAATAGCTGTTGACGAAATCCGGGTATTAGTCCGCGAACTTAAAGACAGAAATATTGGGATTTTGATAACTGATCACAACGTTAGAGAGACTCTAAAAATTGTAGATAGAGCCTACATCATAAGCAATGGAAAAATCATCAAGTACGGGACTCCCGATTTTGTGATTAGTGATCAAGACGTGAGGCGCATTTATTTAGGCGACGAGTTCGCGTTATGAAAAAAATATAAAACTGTAGAAATAAAGATTTTTTTATTGTAACGTTCAGCCAAGTTAGGGGGATATTTCTTATGAAAATGTACGAGATTATATCTACGAACGCTGTAAGAACAAAAGTCAAGGCTGCAAATAAAAAGCAGCTTTTGCAAGACATTGCTAATATAGCGGCAGAACACATAGGCATTCCAAATATGAATATAGTTAAGTCTTTGCAACAGCGCGAAATCCTTGGGCCGACAGGAATTGGAAATGGTGTTGCAATACCTCACGTAAAAATAAGCGGTTTGACGAAAATATATGGGTTTTTCACTAGTTTAGAACGTCCAATAGATTTCGAATCAGCTGATAAGCAGCCTGTAGACCTCATATTCACCCTATTAGCTCCAGAGAATAACAATGGTACTGAACATCTTAAAGCTTTGGCAATGGTTTCAAGAGTGTTCAGCGACAAAGATATTCGAGCAAAACTTAGGTCTTCAGAAAGTGCCGAATCCTTGTTTGCCATATTGACAAGCAACGAAGACTCAAAAGCCGCCTAAACCGACCGCACTTTCTAATAAAAGTTGATCCCTATGGCTTTTCAATTAACTGTTTAAATCTTTTTCTCAAATTTTTATTTCATTTTAAACTTAAGCTCTTTATTGAGACCTTATATCTTTATATTTTAATAGTGTAAGTCTTAACCATATCTCTGTAATTTCTGCCAATCTATTTTCTCGCTGTCTTTTGATTCTCTGAACGCTATAAAGCTCCTATTCTCATAGTTTTTTTTTCCATAAATTAGTTCTTGTTTTGTATCTAAATCAATAAGGGAGCCACCAGCATATTTTAGTATTGCATGACCTGCAGCAGTATCCCACTCCATCGTTCGGCCAAATCTAGGGTAGATATCTGCTATCCCTTCAGCAAGTTTACAGAATTTAATTGATGAGCCAATTTTTAAAAATTCATGCTCAAAATCTCTTTTAAAAATCTTACTTTCTCTTCCAACAAAATTGTTTTCTGAGGTTATCAGCGTAAGCACTTCTCTCTTTTTTAAGCTACCAGACAATTTAACTTTCTCTGATTTTTTCAAGAAATTATATTTGAAGCTTTCGTGATCTGTTGACGTATAAAAAAGCTCGCCGCTTATTGGGCTGTAAATAACGCCTAATTCGGGTCTCCAATTATTTATATAAGCGATATTTACAGTGAAATTATCAGTTCTATTTAAAAAACCCTTTGTTCCGTCCAGTGGATCTATAATAAAAAAAGTTCCCTTACTTAAAACTATATTTTCGGATTCTTCTGATATTGCCGGTATTTTTGGGAACTGCCTAGTTAAAACACTCAAAATTATTTCGTTTGCTTTCTCGTCAGCTGTCGTTACTGGAGAGTTGTCAGCTTTGAGAGATGTTTTGAATTTTCCACTCTCATAAATTTCACGTATGATTATTCCTGCATCTATGGCTAATTTTATCAGTGTGTCAATCATCTTCTAAACTTAAAATTTGTTTATACTCTTACAACAAAAATATATTTTTAGCACCATCTAATCTTGCACGATAAAATTAATTGCCTATATACCATAAGGTCAACGATATTATTTATTCGAAAGGTCATAATTATGGGCAAGGTCATTGGTATAGACTTAGGAACAACAAATTCATGTGTTGCAATAATGGAAGGCGCAAATGCTAAAGTTGTTGAAAACTCGGAAGGTGCTAGAACAACTCCATCAATTGTAGGGTTTACTGATGATGAGCGCTTAGTAGGTCAACCAGCTAAACGACAAGCTGTTACAAACCCATCAGATACTCTTTTTGCGGTTAAGAGACTAATTGGGAGGCAGTATAACGACCCAATGGTTACAAAAGACAAAAAAATGGTTCCTTATAATATTGTTGAGGGTAGCAATAAGGACGCCTGGGTGGAAGCTAAAGGGGAGAAGTATTCTCCAAGTCAAATATCGGCTTTTATATTGCAGAAAATGAAGGAAACTGCAGAAAATCATTTAGGAGATGAAGTAACTCAGGCAGTTATCACCGTGCCAGCGTATTTTAATGATGCGCAGCGACAAGCGACAAAGGATGCAGGAAAAATTGCCGGGTTAGAAGTGCTAAGAATTATCAACGAACCGACTGCCGCTGCGCTTGCTTATGGTTTGGAGAAAAAAGGTGGTAAAACCATTGCCGTTTATGATTTGGGAGGAGGTACATTTGACATTTCTATTTTGGAAATCGATGACGGGCTTTTTGAAGTCAAATCAACCAATGGAGATACGTTTTTAGGGGGAGAGGATTTTGACCTTAGAATTGTTGATCATTTAGCAGAAGAATTCAAAAAAGAAAACGGAGTTGATTTAAAAGCCGATAAAATGGCTTTACAGAGACTGAAGGAAGCCGCCGAAAAAGCAAAAATAGAACTATCATCTTCAAGCCAAACTGAAATCAACCAACCCTTTATTTCTATGGATCCAAAAACAAGTCAGCCTTTGCATTTAGTAATGAAACTGACTAGGGCAAAACTTGAGAGCTTAGTGGCAGATTTAATCGCAAGATCATTAAAACCATGTCAAGCTGCTATAAACGATGCGGATGTTAAAAAAGATGACATAGATGAGGTGGTTCTTGTGGGTGGAATGACAAGAATGCCCAAAGTTATTGAAGAGGTAACCAGTTTTTTTGGAAAAGAGCCACACAAGGGCGTAAATCCTGATGAAGTTGTAGCAATGGGCGCTGCAATTCAGGCTGGAGTTTTACAAGGTGATGTAAAAGATGTCGTTCTTCTAGACGTTACGCCATTGAGCTTAGGGATAGAAACTTTAGGTGGAGTATTTACAAGATTGATAGACCGAAATACAACCATTCCAACGAAGAAAAGCCAAGTGTTTTCTACTGCCGAAGATAATCAAAGTGCTGTAACTATACGAGTATTTCAAGGTGAACGAGAAATGGCCACGGATAATAAAGAGCTTGGAAAATTCAATTTAGAAGAAATACCTCCTGCGCCAAGGGGCATGCCACAGATTGAGGTTACCTTCGATATAGATGCAAACGGCATCGTTTCCGTATCTGCTAAAGACAAAGGCACTGGTAAAGAACAAAAGATAACCCTACAGGCATCAGGTGGACTTTCCGAAGATGAAATTGATAAGATGGTTCAAGACGCGGAAGAAAACGCCGAATCTGATAAAGCCAAAAAAGATCTTGTTGAAGCGAAAAACCAGGCCGAGAGCCTTATTCATAGTACTGAAAAATCGATTGAGGAGCATGGTGATAAAGTTGATCCATCTACCATTGAGGCTATGGAACTTTCTATGAAGGCTTTAAAGGAAGTTTTAGACAGTGATGATGCAGAAAAAATTAAAGCAAGGAGCCAAGACTTAACCGAAGCATCAATGAAACTAGGTGAGGCCATCTATAAAGCAGAAGCAGAAAAAAACCCTGCTGAACCCGAAGCTGGCAATGATAATGTTAATAAAGATGATGGTGACATTGTGGATGCTGATTTTGAAGACTTGGATGACCAAAAGAAATAGTTAAATATTTTCTCTTAGATATGGAAAGCTAAATGGCAAAAAGAGATTATTATGAAACGCTTGGTATTTCCAAGGGCTCTTCAGATGCTGACATAAAAAAGGCGTTTAGATCCAAGGCAAGAGAACTTCACCCAGATAAAAATTCAGGAAGCGCTAAAGCGGAAGAAGAGTTTAAAGCCGTGAACGAAGCTTATGACATACTTAAAGATCCAAACAAAAAAGCAGCATATGATCAATACGGTCATGCTGCCTTTGAAAATGGTGGCTTTGGTAACTCTGGGGCTGGAGGTGCAGATTTTTCATCAGCATTTTCAGACGTATTTGAAGACCTTTTTGGAGATTTTATGGGCGGCTCCTCTCGTCGAGGATCTAGCTCCTCCTCAACACGAGGGTCAGATCTAAGATATAACATGTCCATATCTTTAGAGGAGGCTTACAAAGGAAAGTCGACTACCATTACAGTTCCATCCTCTGTTAAATGTGAGCAATGTAGTGGAACAGGTGGTAAGAATGGAACTCAACCTTCTTCATGCCCGACATGCGGTGGAATGGGAAAGGTTAGAGCACAACAAGGATTTTTTACAGTTGAAAGAACTTGTCCGACCTGTTCCGGAAAAGGCCAGATGAACAAAGACCCATGTCGTTTTTGCTCAGGCTCAGGAACAACCCAGAAAAATAAAAATCTAAGTGTAAATATTCCGGCCGGTGTTGAGACTGGAACACGAATTAGATTGACTGGAGAGGGCGAGGCCGGTTTACAAAATGGTCCTGCAGGAGACCTATATATTTTTACCGAGGTTCTTAATCACGCAATATTTCAGAGGGAGGGAGCTAATCTATTTTGTCAAATACCAATATCTATGGTATCGGCCGCGCTTGGTGGAGATATTGAAGCGCCAACTCTTGATGGTGGAAAGACAAGAGTAAAAGTCCCGGCTGGGATTCAGAGTGGAAAACAGTTACGATTGCGAGGCAAAGGCATGCCTAATATTAGGGGTAGCTCGTACGGTGATTTATATATAGAGCTTAATATAGAAACACCTGTTAATCTCAATGAAAACCAAAAAGATCTACTAAGAGAGTTTGAAAAGTCTCTTCTGGAAAATTCTAATAACCCTAAATACTCTAACTTTTTTTCAAAAGTGAAGAGTTTTTGGGAAAAAAATAGCAACTAAACCATTGCTTAACTATTCCAAATTGTACAGTATTGAAACATAGAGTGAACCTAAATTACGAGACCCATTGCGGTGCAAACAACCCCCGTAATCAATCAATACCTAGAAATTAAGGCTAGTCATCAAGACTCGCTTCTGTTCTTTAGAATGGGCGATTTTTATGAGCTTTTTTTTTCTGATGCTGAGATAGCATCAGATGCCTTAAATATAGTACTAACAAAAAGAGGTCAGCATAAGGGAAAGGACATACCGATGTGCGGAGTTCCTTTTCACTCGGCAGAGGGCTATATAAAAACACTTCTAGATAAAAATATGAAAGTTGCCATTTGTGAACAGCTTGAAACTCCAAAAGAGGCAAAAAAAAGAGGTTATAAGGAAATTGTAAAAAGAGATGTGGTTAGAATAATCACTCCAGGAACAAAATTAGAAGAATCTTTTCTGGTACAAAAAGAAAACAATATATTAATGGCTTTATTTTTCTTTGATAGCATTTGGGCCTCTTGCTGGATAGATATTTCAACCGGTTTGTTTAAATCAACCACGAGCAATGAATCGCAGTTATTGTCACTAATCGATCAAGTATCACCAAATGAAACTATCTCATATGCAAATAAAAAGGAATTATCGATATTGAAGTCATATGCCCTTACAGAAGTAACTTGGCTAGAAAATAAAAAAGATTTTTCTAGGGACATTTTAATTGATTACTTGTCTTCTTTTTTCGATTTAGAACGTCTTCAAAAACTTAGTACCGGTTTGTTGGGGTCAATTTCTCTCATTATCGAATATCTTCAAAAAAATAAAAACCTATTTCTGGACCACTTTGATATCCCGGAACAGATTGAGCTTTCAAATATAATGACCATCGATCCTTCCACCCGGAAGAATCTTGAAATAAATACCTCGTTGGACGGAGAAAAAAATCTTTCCCTCTTGGGTGTAGTCGATAAGACTTGCAGTCTTCTTGGATCAAGACTACTTAAGAGGCGATTAAATGCACCATCAACGCAAACAGACCAAATTTTAAAATGGCAAAGGAAGACTGCCGAGTTTTATAATAATTTCCAAATTACTGAGCAAGTTAGAGCTTTAATAAGTAAGTTTCCTGATACAGAAAGGTCACTTTCCCGATTAATAAGACTTGGTCCAAATCCCAGAGACCTTTTCTCATTGAAAATAGGTATGAACCTATTTTTTAAATTGAAAGAAAATTTAATTCACCTCGAGGAAAACAAGATCACTCTGGGGAATTTATTTGAAGATAGTCTTAGAAGGGTGCTTGAAGAACTCGCCTTGGCCATTGACGAAGATCCGCCCCTCACTATGAAAGAAGGTGGCTTCATTAAAGAAAGTTTCAGCGATGAATTACGCGAATTTAAATTAATAGAAAAAACAGCTTACTCCGATCTTCTAGAATTGCAAAAAAAATACTCACAAAAAACAGGAATAAAATCATTAAAACTAAAATATAACAATGTTCTAGGTTACTTTTTTGAGACTCCAATTTCTTACAAGGATAAATTATTGGAGGAAAAAGAATTTTTCCATAGACAAACAACAGCTAACACTATTCGGATAAAAAGCATAAGCCTTGATCAGCTAGAGAAAACTACTCTAAGTGCCAGAAATAATGCTTTGGAATTAGAGATAAAAATATTGGAAGCATTACACCAAAAGGTATTAGAAATAAGTAAAGATATCATAATTTTATCAAGGGAAATTGCCTCTTTAGATGTTTGCTCAACTCTTGGCTATATTGCCAAAAAACATAATTGGTGCCGCCCCTTAATAGATAATAGCAAAGACTTTATTATTAAAGACGGGCGCCATTCTGTCGTTGAAAAAACAATTTTTAATAAAAGTCTTAATGCTTTCGTTCCAAACGATTGTTCATTAAGTACAAATGAACATTTGTGGCTGATAACCGGACCCAATATGGCAGGTAAATCAACATTTCTGAGACAAAATGCACACATCATTATTTTAGCACAAATTGGGTCCTATGTTCCCGCAAAGGAAGCAAAGATTGGGATTGCAAACAAGCTATTTAGCAGGATAGGAGCATCAGATAATATTTCTAAAGGTCAGTCTACGTTTATGGTGGAAATGCTAGAAACAAGCAATATCATTAAAAACGCTGATGATAAGTCTTTTATTATTTTGGATGAAATAGGAAGAGGTACATCTACCTTTGATGGATTAGCTATAGCATGGGCTATTATTGAAAAAGTTTTGCGAAATAATAAATCCAGAACCTTGTTTGCGACACACTATCACGAGCTTACAGAAATTGAAAAAAACAACTCCAAAGTTAAAAACGTTTCTTGTGAAATTAAAGAATGGAATGACGAGATAATTTACTCTTACAAAGTAATAGAAGGAAAATCAAAAGGCTCTTTAGGGATAAAGGTTGCAGAGCTAGCCGGTTTTCCAAATGATGTTATCGTGGAGGCTAACGCGTTACTAGGAAAACTCCAAAATAAAAGGGTAAGTCAAGAAGATATTCAATTAAAGGAAGAAGATTTTGAAAGAGAAAAGCTTCTTAGAGTCAAAAATGAGTTAGAGAAGATTGATTTGGACTCTGTAACACCTCTGGAGGCTCTGAATATTCTCCACAAGTTGAAGAGTGACAACTAAAATTAGGTTTCCTGGTTTTCCTCTTCCTTATTTTGAATAACTCCTGAGGACACCCCTACCTGTGCGGCTCTTAATAGTCTATCTCCTATTGTAAAACCATTTGCCATTACTTGAATAATATTTCCTTTTTCAATATTTGGGTGTGGACCCTCAAACATTGCTTGATGAAATTTAGGGTCAAATTTTTCTCCCTCTTCAGGAGCCAATTCATCAATTTCATGGTTTGAAAAAGTATTCAACAATTCCTTTTTTGTAAGCTCAATCCCCTCGAGAAAGGCATTTTGCTTCTCCATCATTTCATGATCAACGCTTTCCAGGGCTCTATTAAGATTGTCAAGTACGGACAGAAGGTCCCTAGCTAATTTCGTGCCACCATATATTTCCGCATCTTTTTTTTCCTTAAAGAATTTTTTCCTTATATTTTCTGTTTCAGCAAGGGCTCTCATCATTTTGTCCGAAAGAGTTTTGTTTTCTTCTTTAAGCTCCTCTAATGTTTTTTCTTCTCCTTCGGTTTCAAAATGTGATTCTTCCGCTTCTTCGTTATCAGTAAAAGATTCTATCACTTCCTTGTGGTTCTGCGTCTCTCCGTTATCCTCTGGGTTCATCCCTACATCCTCTTTATCCATTTTAACGACCTTCCTATTCAACCTAGTATTTTCAACCGCATATAAAAGGCAGCGCTATTATTTCATTCTTTAATCTTTTATTCATGTTAATAAATAAATTTGCATTTCTGTATATAAGATATATGTGCGAATTAAAAGAATTTAAAGGCATTTAAATATAAAAAATTTTAAGGCTTATAATTTTATTCTTTAATTTAAAACTTGCTTTATTAAAGTGAATAATTCTTTATATATTCATCATAAAACAGCACTGGTAAAAAAAATGGACAAGTTAATTGAGGAGATGAGAGATGTTTCAATATCTTTTGATTTGTTAACAAACGTAGAAAACTCTTGTCTTATAAAATTCGGCAATACGATCGTCATTTGTAAAGCAACTATTGAAGAAACTGTCCCTCCTTTCTTACGAAAGAGCGGTATGGGGTGGGTAACAGCAGAGTACGGAATGCTACCAGGCTCTACAAATGAAAGGATGAAAAGGGAAGCTAAACAGGCAAGCCAAAGTGGTCGAACACAAGAAATTCAAAGATTGATTGGAAGAAGTTTGAGGGTTGCTGTTGACAGAGTTGCACTAGGTGAGAGACAAATAATAATTGATTGCGATGTTATCCAAGCTGACGGCGGAACTAGATGCGCTTCTATCTGTGGGGGATGGATTGCTCTAAAACTTGCAACCAAAGCACTGATAAAAAGTGGGAAGATAAAGTTTGACCCAATTATCCGGCACGTGGCAGCTATATCGTGTGGAATTGTCGATGGAGAAAAAAAGTTGGACCTTAACTATCAAGAAGATAGTGCAGCTGAGACAGATGCAAACTTTGTTATGGATGACAAGGGAGAATTAATTGAAATTCAATGCTCTGCTGAAAAAAAACCGTTTTCAAAAGAGGAATTCGAATCAATGTTTTCAATAGCTTCAAAAGGGATAAAGAAAATAATTGAAATACAAAAGTCAGCTTTAAATGAATAGAAAATTTCAAGAAAGAGATTTAGTGTTAGCAACTCACAATACTGGAAAGATAGAAGAGTTCAAGCATTTGTTCGGCGAAGTTAACTTTAATATTACAGATATAGGCCAATATTATTGGCAACCACCTGAAGAGACCGGGAAGTCGTTTTGGGAGAATTCTTTAATAAAGGCGAGAGAAGCTACAAAGTTGACTGGCATGGTAAGCTTAGCAGATGACAGTGGGCTTTGTGTTGACCTATTAAAGGGCGCTCCAGGCATTTATTCAGCGGATTGGGCAATTGCGAGTGACGGCTCGAGGGATTTTAAGCTCGCAATCAATAAGCTCGTGAGGGAAATTGAAAAAACTAAATTTGTTAAGCCGTGCACCGCTTATTTTAATTGCTCCTTGATTTTATATTGGCCAGATGATCATTTCGAGAAGTTTGAGGGTAAAATATTTGGTGAGATAGTTTGGCCAGGTAGGGGTAAAAAAGGCCATGGCTATGATCCAGTTTTTCTACCAAATGGATACAAGGAGACTTTTGGGCAGATGAACAGGTGGAACAAAAATAAGATTAGTCATAGGGGTTTAGCTATGGATAATCTACTTAAAGCTTGTTTTTGAAATGGAGAGGTCTTCGCTAGCCTTATACATACATTGGCCATTTTGTAAAATAAAATGCCCTTATTGCGATTTTAATTCATATAAGAGGGAAAGCACTAGCCAATCTCATTGGTTAGAGGCCTATTTAAAGGCCTTAGAATTTTGGTGCGAAAGACTGGATAAAAGAGAAATTAGTTCTGTCTTTTTCGGCGGAGGTACGCCTAGTCTTTTAGAACCGGATTTTGTGGCAACATTGCTACAGAAAACTGACAGCCTATGGGGTATTAGTAGTGATTGTGAGATTACAATTGAGGCCAATCCAAACAGTGTGTCTTCTAATAAGTTTAAACTATTTAAGGACATCGGAATAAATAGGGTATCAATAGGCGTACAGGCTCTTAATAATATAGATCTAGATAATTTAGGACGTGATCATAGTAAAAATGAGGCTATTGAAGCTATAGAAATAATTAACAATTGGTTCAAAAATTATAATCTGGACTTTATATATGGCAGGCAATATCAAAGTACAAGCGAGTGGATGGATGAGCTTTCGCAAATAATATCCCTAGAAGCACCGCACCTTTCTCTCTATCAACTTACAATAGAAGAAAACACTAATTTCCATAAGCTTTTCAAGAGAGGCTCGTTAAAGGGTTTGCCAACACACAAAACTGTATCTGATATGTTTGATATCACGGAACAGCTTTGTAAAGATGGTGGGTATAGACAATACGAAACATCTAATTATGCAAAGAAGGGATATAAGTGTAAGCATAATCTTTCATACTGGAAATATAGTGATTATCTTGGAATAGGACCAGGTGCGCACGGACGGGTTAACATATCAGGAGATAGGTACGCGATAGAAGAGGAGAAGAATCCTGATAGTTGGTTTAAGAAAACAGTCTCCCTAAACTCTAGTACTCCAAAGATAACCCCAATAGACAAAAGAGTTGCGTTTGAGGAAAAATTAATTATGAATCTAAGAATAGCTCAAAAAATACCTGTCTCCATTTTTGACTATGAAAAACTTTATCCAGTAGTAATAGATTTAGAGGAGAACAATTTAATTAAAGTTAAAGATGATAATATTGTTTTAAGAAAAAAAGGTGCAAAGATGTTGGATTACATCACGCGATCTTTAATAGACTGCTATAAAAGTTCAGATCTTCATTATTTTTGAACAAAATTCATCCAATTGTTCTAAGTCTTTATATTTTATTATTATTCTGCCTCTGCCAGAATTTTCATTGTGATCAATAACGGTCTTTAGTCCTAAAGCCATTTTTAGGTCCTGTTCTAAATTTAGAGTATCGACATCTTTTTTAATTGATGGTTTCTTTTCTATTCTATTATTACTTTGGTCTATTCCCTTTTTTATTATATTTTCAATATCTCTGACTGATAGACCTTCTTCAATTATTTTTTTCGCCAAAAATTCTGAGTTTTTTACTCCGACCAGAGCTCTTGCATGTCCGCTAGTCAGTTTACCTTCTTTTAAAAATTTAATTATGCTATCGGGAAGGGAAAGAAGTCTTAAAGAATTAGCAATATAACTTCTTGATTTGCCCAATGACAATGAAACTTTTTCTTGGGTATAGCCAAAATCTTTAATCAATTGGTGATATGAATTTGCTTCTTCAATTGGATTAAGGTCTACCCTTTGAATGTTTTCGACAATTGAAACTTTAACAACCTCTTCGTTAGTTAACTCTTTAATCAACACCGGAACCTCATGTATTTTAGCAAGTTGCGCTGCTCTCCAGCGCCTTTCACCAGCTACTATTTCATAAAAACTATTATTCTTTCTGACAAGGATGGGTTGTATTATTCCAGTTTCTCTTATTGAAGAAGCCAAACTTTTTAACTCGTCTTCTGAAAATTCTTTTCGAGGCTGATTCTTATTCGGTACAAGGAGCTCTATTGGAAGAAAATTGGAACTATCTAATGTCTTACTAACCTCATTTTCTGGGTTACTGATTTCAACTATCTCGTCAAAACCGTCAACATCTAAAAAGGATGATAGCCCTCTACCCAAACCTTTCTTTCGTTCATTTTTTGAACTCATTTTTCCTTCTTTCAAAGTGATCTTCTCTCTTTAAAAATTCTGCTGCTAATTTTTGATACGCAATAGCACCAGAACACTTGTGATCATAGATTAAAGCTGGCATTGAAAACGAGGGAGCCTCGCTGATCCGCACATTTCTAGGTATAACTGTATCGTAAACCAGCTCTCCAAGATTTCCTCTTACATCTTCTTCAATTTGTTCTGATAAATTGTTTCTCTTATCGAACATGGTTAATACAATCCCATGAATTTTCAGGTCTTGATTAATTTTTGATCTAATATCCCTTACTGTTAATAGCAATTGACTTAGTCCCTCGAGCGCAAAAAACTCTGCTTGCAAAGGAACTAGAACAGAGTTTGAAGCCACCATTGAGTTTATTGTTAAAAGATTAAGAGATGGCGGACAGTCAATTAAAATATAATCAAAATCAAGCTTCTCATTAGCAAACAAGTCACGAAGTTTAACAACTCTTCCCTTTTCCTCGAAAAGATCAACGTCAATAGATGATAAATCAGTCGATGCAGGAGCTATAGAAAGAGACGGTATATTGGTTTTCTTCACAATGTCGTTTAAACTGGCTTTACCTGTAAGTAAATCATAGGTGGAATTTTCTCTTTCCTCTTTTTGAACGCCTAAGCCGGTTGAAGCATTTCCCTGAGCATCTAAATCCATTATCAACACGTTATTATTCACAGCAGCAAGTGCTGTAGATAAGTTTATAGCAGTAGTTGTTTTGCCTACTCCACCTTTTTGGTTAGCTATAGATATAATTGAAGGATTAGAGATTTTTTTTCCCTTTATCTTTTAAAAATGTTTTTCACTCTGATTATATTTCCTGAGGAGTTGCTGTGACTATTAACAATATCATAATCAAAAAACCAGTAATTTAAAGTCTTATCTAATTCGTACCTGTAGTTTTCACCCTTTAAAAATAAACAAATGCCGTCCTCTTTTCGATGATTATAAGCGATCTCGATTAGTTCATTTAGCTCTGAAAACGCCCTTGCTGACAAGATGTCCGCATTTAAAGTTTCTATTGTTCTAATATTTTTATTTAAAACCTTGACGTTTAAATAAAGCTTTCGAACGACCTCTTTGAGGAAAAAAACTTTTTTCAGGTTTTTTTCGACTAAAATGATATCACAATCTATTTTTCTATCTCTTAATAACAATGCAACTACCAACCCAGGAAAACCAGCGCCCGAACCCAAATCAACCCACCTTTTTCCCGATGCTTCTACGTGATTAATAATCTGACCTGAATCCAAAAAATGTCGTTCCCATATGTCAAACAGTGAGTTTTTTGATACAAGATTTATCTTCTTGTTCCATTTAGATAGCAATGCCTCATACTCGCAAAAAAGATCCAATGTTTCACGTGAAACATTAAAATACCTCATAAAATCGATTTTTTTCAAGCTATCTTCTTGTAAGAATTAATCTTTGATATTAATAACATTAATCCGCTTGGTGTCATTCCATCAATTTTACTAGCCTCGTGTATGTGTTGTGGGTTCACTTTGCTCAACTTTAGCTTCAATTCTGATGACAGCCCCTCTATTTTTCTAAAATCAATGTCTTTAGGGATAGTGGTATTGATATTTTTTCGCATTCTTTCCACATCGCTTTTTTGTCTCTCGATATAATAGTTGTACTTTGCATCTGCCCGCACAAACTCTCGAACATCTAAATCAAAATCAAAAAAACCTTTCCACAATTTTCCTAAAACTTCGTCTGATAATCCGTTTAGCGCTAAAATATCATGAAAAGATCTCTTTCTTCCGTCTTTTTTCTGATTAACTCCCAACGCTTCCAACTCCATATTGGAAAACGAAAGTTTCTTTGCGGATTCAGTAAGACTGTTTACGGAGTTCTTTTTCTCTTTCACCAATCTCATTCTCTTGTCTGATACAATTTTTAAATCGCGACCTCTCTCTGTCAATCTAATATCAGCATTGTCACATCTCAAACTTAGCCTAAACTCGGCTCTAGATGTGAACATTCTATATGGTTCTATAACACCCCTTGTTACCAAATCATCGATCATTACGCCTATATAGGCCTCTGATCTATCTAAAATAAAAGGCTCTTCTTTTTTAACATATTG
Organism: uncultured Rhodobacterales bacterium; assembly: GCA_964580005.1. Taxonomy (GTDB): domain Bacteria; phylum Pseudomonadota; class Alphaproteobacteria; order Rhodobacterales; family Rhodobacteraceae; genus CACIJG01. The sequence goes on along the minus strand of CAZOIZ010000006.1, from coordinate 506 downwards.
ATGGGCATTGATCCCTGCTATTAAACCCTGAGCGGCTGCCTCTTCATATCCAGTGGTGCCGTTTATTTGTCCAGCAAGAAAAAGCCCGTTTATATTTTTTAACTCTAAAGAAGATTTTAAGTCTTTTGGATTTACATAGTCATACTCGACTGCATACCCATAGTTCAATATTTTTACATTTTCCAAGCCTCTGATAGATTTAATATACTTCTCTTGAATATCTTTAGGTAAAGACGTTGAAATACCATTGGGATACACAGTATCATCTCCTAACCCCTCTGGTTCTAAAAAAACCTGATGCTCCGCCTTATCTGAAAACCGCACAACTTTGTCTTCAATAGATGGGCAATATCTTGGCCCGTTCGAAGTTATTGACCCATTGAATACAGCTGATCTTTCAATGTTTTCACGTATAATTTCATGTGTTGTTTTATTTGTGTATGTTATTCCGCAACTAATTTGCCTTTGAAAAGGTTTTTTATGTAGAAATGAAAAAAGTGTTGGTT
>CAZOIZ010000005.1:0-50878 GCA_964580005.1 uncultured Rhodobacterales bacterium | reverse complement strand
GGCTTCCATTGGTCTTATATGTTCTATTTTAGGAATCCTTACCGTGAGAGTGTTTTCGAATAGCAGCCCTGAAATGGCTTTGAGATATGGAACTATTGGTTCTGCGGTTCTTTTTATAATAGCTGCTTATTTCACTATTACATCTGTTGGGGTATCTGCAAATGTTTGGATAGCAGTTCTAATAGGCGCAATTGGTGGTATCGTGGTTGGTTTGGTAACTGAATACTACACTGGTGGGAGCCCCGTTAGAAAGATTGCTGAAGGAGGAGAAACAGGCGCTGCTACCATAATGATAACTGGATTGGCTGTTGGCATGCAGTCTGTTGCGATACCTGTACTTGCCATAGTTGTGATCATATTTACTGCCAACTCTTTTGCGGGTCTCTATGGCGTTGGAATGGCGGCTGTTGGGATGTTAAGTACCGTGGGGATAACAATGGCAATCGATGCTTACGGTCCGGTCGCTGATAATGCTGGTGGTATAGCAGAAATGTCAGAAATGGGTAGAGAAACTAGAGAGATCACTGACTCATTAGATGAAGTCGGCAACACAACTGCAGCGATAGGTAAAGGTTTTGCCATAAGTGCTGCAGCTTTGGCGGCTTTGGCATTGATAAGCGCATATATAGAGAAAATCAGTGGAACAGATAGCAGTTTTGTACTTGCCATTAATGACCCTCTAGTTCTTGCAGGAATGTTTCTTGGTGGAATTTTCCCATTCCTAGTTAGCTCAATGACGATGACAGCTGTCGGCGATGCAGCTTTTGACATGATCAAAGAGATAAGGCGTCAATTTAAAGAAATTCCTGGCCTTTTAGAAGGAAAAGCAAAACCAGATACCGCAAAATGCGTAGACATCGCAACGAAAGCAGCACTAAGAAAGATGATAGCCCCTGGTGCACTCGCGGTTTTGGCTCCGGTCGTCGTTGGCACAGTTTTAGGCCCGAAGGCATTAGGAGGAATGCTTGGAGGAGCACTGATTTGTTGTGTCATGATGGCCTTGATGATGGCTAATGCTGGAGGGGCTTGGGATAACGCCAAAAAATTCGTAGAGAAGGGCAACTTAGGTGGAAAAGGTTCGGAGGTTCATAAAGCTGCAGTCGTTGGCGATACCGTTGGTGACCCTCTAAAAGATACATCAGGCCCTTCAATGAATATTTTGATCAATGTAATGGCAATTGTTAGCTTGGTTATCGCTCCACTACTTGTTTAAGGTCAAATTAATAAGGCTTTGCTATTTTAGTAAAGCCTTTACAATCTTAGAGGCTTTTCCAAAATCCATACTACCGCTAAATTTATTTTTCAACTCACCCATTATCTTACCAATGTCTTTGATACTCAATTGATCTCCAGCATCTATGATTTTTGACACTTCAACCTCAATTTCTTCTTCCGTAAGTTGATTAGGTAAAAATTCTTGAATAATTTTTATTTCTTCTCTCTCACGCTCAGCTAACTCAATTCTGCCGCCCTCTTCATACTGAACAATACTTTGCTTTCTTTGTTTAACCATATTTGAAAGTATTAAAATTATTTCGTCATCACTTACGCCCTCAGTATTCTCCTCAGACCTAACTGCAATGTCTCTATCTTTAATAGCAGCGTTGATTAGCCTTAGGGTAGCTACACGTTGTTTTTCTTGTGATTTGATTGCTTTCTTTAAGTTTTCATCTAATTCAGAGCGCATTATTAACCTCTCTATATTCAATCCACAATCTTTCGTTAGAATAATTCGATCGTTTATTTAACAATTTAATCTTTTATTTGCAATGAAAAAGAATTAGCCCTAATTTGTTGAGAAATTATTTAAATTTAACTAATTAGATATGAAAAAATTTTCTGGTCTACTGCTATTAGAAGATGGCACCACTTGGGATGCGATTGGTTTTGGTAAAAAGGGCTTTGGCGTAGGTGAATTATGTTTCAATACTTCAATGACTGGTTATCAAGAAATAATTTCTGATCCATCCTATGCTGAACAAATAATAACTTTTACATTTCCACATATAGGAAATGTAGGAACAAATAGCGATGATAATGAGTCTCTGAAACCGATGGCAAAGGGGGTGATAACACGTGCTAAGCCGACTGAACCATCAAATTGGAGAAATGAACTAAATTTTGATCTTTGGCTTGAAAAAAATTGTATAACTGGGCTTTATGGGATTGACACAAGAGCTTTAACAAAAAAGGTGAGAGAATTGGGAGCACCTAAGGCCATAGTACATTTCAATGAAAACGGGATCCATGATTTAGAATTCCTCAAACAAAAACTAGATGAGTGGCCTGGAATAAAAGGACGAGACCTTACTACTCAGATATATTTAATAAATAAACAAAACAAAAATAATCAAACAGATCTATCTGAAAATGCTGCAAAAGTGCTTCTATTTGATTTTGGAACAAAATTAAATATCGTCAATTGCCTTGAGAGGTATGCAGTCAAAGTAGAGCTCATATCGGGGCATGCAACGTATGACGCGATAATAGCATCAAAACCACATGGGATATTACTCTCAAATGGGCCTGGAGATCCAGCTGCTACCAATAATTTCACTAATAAAGTTCTAAAAAAATTAGTTGATAATACATCTATTCCTATTTTTGGAATTTGCTTGGGTCACCAGCTTTTAGGGCTCGCTATGGGTGCAAGAACAGAAAAAATGAACCATGGCCATCACGGGGCAAATCACCCAATATTAGACTTAAGGACTGGCAAAGTACAAATTACGTCAATGAACCATGGATTTGCAATAGATTCAAATAGTTTGCCTCAAAATATTTCGGAAAGCCACATATCTCTTTTTGACGGGTCGAATTGTGGGATAGAACACAAAGTAAGGGACATATTTTCGGTTCAATATCATCCTGAAGCGAGTCCAGGTCCACATGATAGCCTATATCTGTTTTCGAAATTCTTTAAAATGGTAGAGAGATATAAAGATAATGAGCAAAAAAAAACCTACTAGAGTAATAATATCTGGGCTTGGTATATCGGGTTTGATCACCGCGGCTTTATTATGCAAGGAAAAAATTAAAGTCGAATGCTTTGAACCAAGCGATATATCCAAATTTTGTGAAGATCAAAGAACTACGGCCTTTCTAAACCCGGCTATCGGCGTATTTAAAGAAATAGGTATCTGGGAAAAAATAGAGCCAATCTCGCAGCCACTTAAAGAAATGGAAATAATTGATGCGGGCAACTCAAAAAATGGAGACATAGCGAGCGTAGTATTCGAACCAAAAGAAATTAACATCGAATATTTTGGTTACAACATTCCTAATAATATTTTGCGATCAGAGCTATTAGGTTGGCTTAAAAAAAATAAAAATTTCGTTTTTAACATAGGAGACTCAATAGTTGATCATTACGCATTTGATGACAATATTCTTGTAAAGACTGCAAATGGCAAAAAACTTGAAGGGGAACTCTTAATATCCTGCGAAGGGAAAGATAGCCCCATAAGAAAACGAGAAAAAATAAATACTATTCAAGCCTCTTACAACCAATTGGCAATGGTCTTTCAAGTATCTCACTCAAAGAAACACAAAGACAGAACCACAGAAATACTTGATGTTGGTGGACCTTTTACAATAATTCCACTTCGAACTTCAACAAATCAATTGAGGTCGACTGTTGTATGGATTGACAACTGCGATAAGATTAATGAAGCATACAGTTTAGATAATAAAGAATTTCAGTCTATCATATCAAAAAAAAGTTTGGGAGTAAGGGGAAACATTAAGCTAACAGGTAGAAGACAGAAATGGTCAGTATACTCACAAGTCTCAAAAACTCTAATCAGCAAAAGAACTGTTCTAATTGCCGAAAGTGCACATGTCATGCCTCCAACTGGCGCCCAAGGTCTTAACACTTCGGTGGAAGACATTATCGCTCTACACAACATTTTAAAAAAGGCGCTTGAAAGCAATAAAGATTTAGGCGCATATAGCGTGTTAAGACAATATAACATCAATAGGTTTCCTCTTACTGGAAGTAAAGTTTTTGGAGTTCACCTCCTAAATAAAGTTTCAATGACGGAAAATAGTTTTATTAAAAATGCGAGAAAAAATTTTTTAATGTATTTAAATCAAAGCCCATTTCTTAGAAGAACTTTAATAAAAGCTGGACTGGGTAGATAAACTGAAAAAAAAGAAAAATTTGTTCTGGTGAAAAAAAAAAAATAGTTTAAAACAATCGATAGGAAAGGAGCTAATCATGAAGGTATACTACGATCACGACTGCGACGTTAATCTTCTTAAAAAACTGAATATAGTTATTCTTGGTTATGGCAGCCAAGGTCATGCTCATGCATTGAATTTAAGAGATTCTGGGATAAGCAACATAGTGGTCGCACTGCGAAGTGGTTCCAAATCAATCAAGAAAGCTGAAAGTCAAGGTTTTAAAGTGATGGACATTCAGGAAGCATCTAAATGGGCTGATTTGATAATGTTCACGATGCCTGATGAACTTCAAGCAGAAACCTACAGGAAATTTGTAAAAGACAACCTTAAAGACGGGGCAGCAGTAGCGTTTGCGCATGGCCTAAATATACACTTTGGGTTAATAGAACCAAAACCATCAATTGACGTTATAATGATGGCGCCAAAGGGTCCCGGTCATACTGTTAGAGGAGAGTATGTAAAAGGAGGAGGAGTACCCTGCTTAGTTGCTGTTAATAACAATGCATCTGGTAAGGCTATGGATATTGGTTTAGCGTACTGTTCAGCAATTGGTGGGGGACGATCAGGGATCATCGAAACCGATTTCAAACAAGAATGTGAAACAGACCTTTTTGGAGAACAAGCTGTACTTTGCGGTGGTTTGGTAGAATTAATTAGAGCTGGTTTTGAAACACTTGTTGAAGCTGGATATGACCCAGAAATGGCCTACTTTGAATGCCTTCATGAGGTGAAACTTATAGTCGACCTTATATATGAAGGGGGTATAGCAAATATGAACTATTCGATTTCGAATACAGCCGAATATGGTGAATATGTTTCTGGTAGACGAGTACTACCTTATGAAGAAACAAAAAAGAGAATGAAATCTATACTTGAAGATATTCAGTCAGGACAGTTCGTCAGAGACTTCATGCAAGAAAATGCGGTTGGTCAACCATTTTTTAAAGCCACCAGAAGAAATAATGACTCTCACCAAATAGAAAGAGTGGGAGAACAGTTACGAGCTATGATGCCTTGGATACAAAAGGGAAAAATGGTTGACAAGGATAAGAATTAGAATATGTCAAACGTTTTATTAATCAGCCATTTAATAGTTACCGTTTTTTTAATACTGATTGTTCTCTTTCAAAGGTCAGAAGGCGGAGGCTTGGGAATGGGGTCTGACAATCAGGGCTTCGGTACAGGAACAAAGTCAGCAAACCCTTTGTCAAAGCTAACGTGGATCCTAACAGGGCTGTTTTTTCTAATTGCAATTTTGCTTACAATAATATCCATAAATAGTGGTTCAAGTAAGTCCGTTTTTGAGGAATCAAGTACTGGAGAGCAATCCAATGAGAAAGGTTTAACTCCTGAGTTACCTGATCTAAAGAAGTTCAAAAGTAGCGATGGTGTTTTAACCCCTCCCTCAGAATAAAAATGAACTATCAACTTGTGAGTTGTATCAATCTAAAATAAACTGGTCTCTAGTTCTTTTGAAAGATATAAATTGGCGAGATTTATTTTTATCACAGGTGGTGTTGTGTCTTCTCTTGGGAAGGGACTTACTTCAGCATCATTAGGCGCGCTACTCCAGGCAAGAGGTTTTTCAGTACGACTAAGGAAACTTGACCCATATTTAAATGTGGATCCTGGGACTATGTCGCCTTTTGAACATGGAGAAGTATTCGTGACTGATGATGGAGCTGAAACAGATCTTGATCTAGGGCATTACGAGCGATTTACAGGAGTAGCTGCTCAAAGCACTGACTCTGTTTCTTCAGGGCGAATTTATTCGACGGTACTGGAGCGAGAGAGAAAAGGTGACTACCTTGGAGAAACCATACAGGTAATACCTCACGTTACAAATGAGATAAAGAGATTTCTAGAGCAACATCAAGACGAAGTTGACTTTATGCTATGTGAAATAGGTGGCACGATAGGAGATATCGAAGGACTACCTTTTTTTGAAGCTATTCGACAATTCTCTCAAGAAAAAAAATCCAACTCATGTATTTTTGTACATTTGACGCTTTTACCATTCCTATCATCTTCGGGTGAACTAAAGACCAAGCCAACACAACACTCTGTTAAGGAATTACGGTCTATTGGGATAAGTCCAGATATTTTGGTTTGTCGATCTGAAGTGCCTATTCCTGAAAAAGAAAAGGAAAAAATAGCACTTTTCTGTAATGTTGATGCAAAAAATATTATTGCAGCCAATGATCTCGAAACAATATATGAAGCTCCAATTGCTTTCTTCAAAGAGAAATTAGATGAAGCGGTTCTTCAAGTTTTTAACTTAAACTCAAAAATGAAGCCCGACCTTAGCATTTGGAATGATGTTAGTTCGCGATATCGGAGCTCAGAGGGGTCGGTAAAGATTGCTGTTGTTGGGAAATATACAAAACTTGAAGATGCCTATAAATCCCTTTCAGAGGCTCTTATTCATGGAGGTTTAGCTAATAAAACAAATGTTGAAGTTACATGGTTAGAATCTGAAGAGTTCGAGAAACCAGCTCAAATAAAAAGACTAAATAAGTTTGATGGAATCTTAATACCCGGCGGATTTGGAAAAAGGGGAACCGAAGGAAAAATTAAAGTGATAAAATATGCAAGGGAGAAACAAATTCCTTTTCTAGGGATTTGTTTAGGTATGCAATTGTTAGTAATAGAGTATGCAAGAAATTGTGCAGGTCTCAAAGAAGCAAATTCAGAAGAATTTGATGAAGAATTAAATAGCTCTGAAGATCACTTGATTTATCATCTTTCAAAATGGGTAAAAGATCAGAAAGTTGAAATTAGAAGCAAAGTTCAAAATAAAGGTGGGACGATGAGGCTAGGCGCCTATCCTGCAAAAATTAAAAAAGGGACAATGGCTTTTTCGATTTATAAAAATGTAATGGTTTCAGAGAGACATAGACATAGGTTTGAGGTGAATACACAATATCAAAAAACCCTTGAAAAAAATGGAATGATATTTTCAGCTTTTTCTAAGGACGGTATGCTCCCAGAAATTGTAGAGCTATCTAATCATCCATTTTTTTTGGGCGTTCAATTTCATCCTGAGCTTAAATCGAAACCTTTCAAACCACACCCCATTTTTTCAATGTTTATTAAAAAAGCTTTAGAACAAACAAGGTTAGTATAGAGGGATATTACAAATGATAAATTATTATGATTGGGCGGAATATCAGTCAAGAATGCATTCAAATAAAATTGCTATCACGGACTATTTCCTTAACAAGAAAATATCATATAAAGAATTGAATTTATCAGCTTGTAAGATAGCCAATTTCCTTCAGTCTAAAAATATTGGTCATAGCGACCGCATCGCTATATTATCAAAGAATCACAGTATTTTCTTTGAACTACAGTTTGCCTGTTCGAAGATTGGTTCAATCATGGTGCCTTTAAACTGGAGGCTTACAGCAAATGAATTATCTTTTATATTAAACGATTGCGAACCAAGTTTACTCATAGTGGACGATTGCTTCGAAACAATAGCTAACCAATTACGTTCTCTAATACCTAAAATTAAAATACAGTTCTTTAACTCAGACGAAAAACCAAGTGAGTTTCAAAAAAATATTAATGACTGCTCAAGTGAATTCCAAAGAGCTTCATCTAGCCTAAATGACCTAATAATGATTATGTACACCTCCGGAACTACGGGACATCCCAAGGGTGCAAAAATAAATCATAAAATGCAATTATTTAACGCTGTTAACCTATCTGGGATAGCTAATTTGACTAGTAGGACAAAACAACTGGTTATACTACCTCTATTCCATACTGGTGGTATAAATTGTTATGCGAACCCAGTTCTCCATCAAGGTGGAGAAATAATAATTATGAGAGAATTCGATCCAACTTTTGCTTTAAAAGCAATAAATTCTGAAGAGTTAGCTATAACACATTTATTTGCCGTTCCTGCACCCCTACAATTTATGATGCAACATCCAGAATTTAATTTTACTGATTTTAGTAGACTAATAAATGTTGGTGTTGGCGGTGCACCATGTGCAGAGATCATAATCAAGACCTGGCAGTCAAAGGGAATTGATGTGATCCAAGGTTGGGGCATGACAGAAACTAGTCCCGCCGGCATATTCTTAGCTGCTGAAGACTCTCTAAATAAAATAGGCTCTGCCGGAAAAGCTGTATTACATACCGAAATTAAGATTGTAAATAAGAATATGAATCCGGTAGAGTTAAACGAGATAGGAGAGCTTTTAATCAAAGGCCCAAATGTAACCCCTGGTTATTGGAATAACGAAAAAGCGACGAGAGAGTCATTCCATGAAGGTTGGCTTAAAACAGGGGACTTAGCAAAATTTGATAACGATGGCTTTGTATTTATTGTTGATAGAGAAAAAGACATGTATATCACCGGTGGTGAAAATGTTTATCCTGCCGAAGTAGAAAATATACTTTATCAGCTTGACGAGATAGCTGAGCTGGCCATTATTGGTATACCTGATAAAAAATGGGGTGAAACTGGAAAGCTATTCGTGGTTTTGAAAGAAAACCGAGAATTATCAAAAGAAAGAATAATAGAGCATTGTATCAAAAATTTAGCCAAATTTAAAATACCGTCCGAAATAGCCTATGTTAAAGCATTACCTAGAAATGCAACTGGAAAAGTGTTAAAGCGAAATTTGAAAGAAATTAGGGACGAACATGTTTAATAATTTAATTAATTTATTTGCAAAGCCATTGGATGAAGTCAAACCGGCTATCGATGAAAAAGGAATATTAGCATTATCTGCAATTTTCATCAGGATAGCAAAGTTGGATGGCAGTTTTGATATTAGTGAACGACAAAAAATTAAAGAATTAATAGAGAACAGGTTTGATCTTGACAAAGAAAAGATTGAAGATGTGCTTGATATGGCAGCTAAACTAGAGGGCCAATCAAACGATAATATCCAGTTTACTAAACAAATAAAAGAAAGTATAGCATACGAAGAAAGATTCAATTTACTAAAAGACTCCTGGATATTAGTAATGGCAGACGGCAAGAGAACTTATGAGGAGGATGGATTTATGAGATTGTTTTGTAGTTTGCTTGGTCTTTCAGATAAAGACAATGCTATTGCAAGACAGTTTGTATTAAAGAAACACATGACTAATTAAGTGATTAAGATGAAGTCTAAGGATCACTCGCCTACAATTATTGAAGCTCATGGTCTTACATCTGACGAGTACAATCAAATTAAAAAAATATTGGATCGTACCCCGAATATTACCGAATTAGGCATTTTTTCAGCAATGTGGAACGAGCATTGTTCTTATAAGTCTTCTAGAAAATGGCTTAAGGAGCTTCCATCCGCAGGTGATCAAGTCATTTGTGGGCCTGGTGAAAATGCTGGAATAGTTGCTATTGATGAAAAAATTGCGTTGGCATTTAAAATGGAAAGTCATAATCACCCGAGTTATATAGAGCCATTTAATGGAGCAGCAACCGGAGTTGGAGGGATTTTAAGAGACGTTTTTACAATGGGAGCGAGGCCAATTGCTGTAATGAACTCTTTATCAATGGGCTCGGCTAATAATATTGAAACTAAAGAAATTCTTAGTGGGGTTGTTAAAGGGATAAGCCACTACGGGAATTCTTTCGGTGTACCAAATGTAGGTGGAGAGCTTAGGTTTGACTCAACATATAATGGCAATTGTCTAGTAAACGCTTTCGCTGCAGGGATTGTAAATAGAAATAAGATCTTTTATTCGAAGGCATCTGGCATAGGATTTCCGATAGTTTACATGGGTGCGAAAACGGGAAGAGATGGAGTTGGAGGCGCTAGTATGGCTTCAGAAAACTTTGATTCCGATAACGATCGAAATAAAGCCAAGAGACCTACTGTTCAAATTGGAGATCCTTTTTTAGAAAAAAAACTTATGGAGGCATGCTTTGAGCTGATGGAAAGTGGGTGTGTGATTGCTATACAAGATATGGGAGCAGCAGGATTGACATGTTCTTCGGTTGAAATGGGAGATAAGGGTGGTCTTGGTATTTTTTTGAATTTAGACAAAGTACCAGTAAGAGAAGATCGGATGACACCTTATGAAATAATGCTATCTGAAAGCCAAGAACGAATGTTAGCCGTGATAAGACCCGGGCATGAAGATCGAGCAAACAAAATTTTCAGCAAATGGGATCTTGATTTCGCTGTGGTTGGAAATACCATAGTAGATGATAAGCTCTTAATACAATTTCAAAACGAAATTGTAGCTGACCTACCTCTCAAATGTTTAGCTGATCAAGCACCACAATATGACAGACCTTGGAAAACTAGTGAACGGAATAGTTCCTACCCTCTCCTACCAAAATTAACCATTTCAAAAGCAATCGAGGTTTTACTTTCATCACCAAATCACAGTTCAAAAAGATGGGTTTGGGAGCAATATGATCATATGATACTAAATAATACTCGAAAAAGACCCGGTTTGGATGCGGGAGTTACAAAAATTTATGAAACGAACTATGGCTTAGCATTTTCGTGTGATAGCAACCCATTATTATGCTCGATAAACCCATTCGAAGGGGGGAAACAAGCTGTTGCTGAATGTTACAGGAATATCATATCCTCGGGTGGAACCCCATTGGCCATTACAGATAATCTTAACTTTGGTAGTCCAGAGGACCCAGAAATAATGGGACAATTTGTTAATTGCATTAAAGGGATTAGAGAGGCCTGTATCCATTTAAATTTCCCTGTAGTTTCAGGGAATGTAAGCTTTTACAACCAAACCGATGGAAAATCTATTTTGCCTACTCCAACGATCGGAGGTGTTGGCCTAATAAAAGACATCTCAGCTCATAACTCAGGAAGTGTAAATATAAATGATGTTTATTATTTAGTTGGAGAAACTGATACTAAAGCCACCGCTTTAGCTCTTGTGAATGAACTATCTTTAGATCAAGTTGAGAGCGCAAATATTAAAGTTAATTTAGAAGAAGAAAAACGTAATGGACAATTTATTTTGGACCTTTTTAATAAAACACTTATTTCTGGCGCTCATGACGTATCTGATGGCGGAATAGCTTTGGCCTTGTGTGAATTGGCAATTGTAAATGGTTTAGGGTTTAGAATAATTGAAGGCTCCTTAGAGTACTTTTTTAATGAAACGCAAGGCCGCTACATCATCAGTATTAACCCATCAAAAGAAAAGCAACTTATCCATTTAGCTAAAGAAAAAAAGGTCACTTTAAATAAACTGGGGGTTGCCGAAGGCACAACCCTTAGTTTTGGGTCAAATATTCTACACCTTGATCACGTAAATGATCTTTACCAAAACGCAATAAGTAATATGATGGACATCGAAAATAGATAGAATTAATTTACAAAAGGAGGATAAAATTTCATGGCGATAAGTGCCGAAAACATAAGAAGCCTCATAAAGAAAAAATTTCCAGAAGCTGATATCGAGATAATTGATACCGCGGGAGATAGCAATCACTATTCGGCCACAATTACTGCTCAAGAGTTCAGAGGGAAATCTCGTGTGGAGCAGCATAAACTGGTTTACAAGGCTTTGGAAGGAGCAATGGATGGGAATAACGGAATTTTACATGCCCTTGCTTTACAAACAAAAATAAAATAGGAGACAAAAATGCATGAAATGGTGAAAACTAAAATTGAAACAATAATCAATGAAAATGACGTTGTACTTTTCATGAAAGGTACGGCAAAAATGCCGCAATGTGGTTTTTCTAGCAGGGTAGCGGGTATTTTAAATTATCTTCAAGTTAATTTTAAAGACGTAAATGTATTAGAAGATGACGAGATTAGACAGGGAATTAAAGACTTCTCAGATTGGCCTACTATTCCCCAGCTGTATGTAAAAAATGCGTTTATAGGTGGATCAGATATAATTACTGAGATGACAATGTCTGGAGAATTAGACCAACTATTTGCGGAAAAAAGTGTGTCCTTTAGTAAAGATGCGGCAGCAAAGATAAGAGAAGAAAATTCTTAAAATAACTTTGGTTGATCTGGTTCAATTATTTGTGTTGAGTTTTCATCTGAGATTAATGCATCAGATTTCGTATGACTAAAACTTGAAACCTTTTCTATTTTTACTAACATTTTTTCAACAAATTTTTCAAGCTTTTGGTAATCACCCTTTATGGAATCTCTTTTCTGTTCTAACTCTTTATTTTTATTTTTAACCTCTAAAAGATCTTCAGAATTTTCTTTAAAAACCTTCGCCTCAGACTCTAAATCTACTAAACGATCTGCAATCATTAATGCCGAAAGTAATAACATTTTCGACTCTGGCAGCCGACCTAATGTGGATTGAATAGCATCCGCCTCCTCGTTAATTAATGCAGCAGCTTCTTTGACTTTTTCCTGTTCCTCATTATCACAAGCAACTGAAAAAATACGACCTCCAATTGATATTTCTAATTCAGTCATTATCGATCTCAAAAATGTTTTCTAATTCCTTGACTAATTTATCTATTTGTTCAGCATCACTCTCCGCAGCCTTTTCTAACTTTTTGACTTTATTTAATAAATCATCTTTATTATGAGGGATATCCTTATTAACTTCTTGCTTTTCATTTAAACTTTCGGCAGCTTTGCTCATATTGTTATTTGCTAAAGCAAGTTCTAGCTTTTCCAAAGCATTTTCAAATCTTTTTTCTAAGTTGACTAACTCACTCATAGGATAAAAACATTTATATTATAACCACAGTATATTATTTAACTTAAACCTTTTTCAAAAATAAAAAATATTCGATTTACTATGCTGAAAAATTAAATATTATAACGAAATCGTTTTTTAGCAAAATAATTTTAATATGGATCCAAACACTCTAAGACAAAAATTTCCCGATCACTGGGATAAGGCTAGTGCTATTAGAATGTTGTCTGTAGATGCAGTTGAGCAAGCCAATAGTGGGCACCCAGGGATGCCGATGGGGATGGCTGATGTTGTTACTGTTTTATTTGAAAAACATCTAAAGTTTCTTTCTTCTGAACCCAACTGGTTTGATAGAGACCGTTTCATTTTATCCGCAGGTCACGGATCAATGCTTCTATATTCTATTCTGTATTTAACTGGCTACCCAGACATAAATTTAGAAGAGATCAAAAACTTTAGACAGCTTAATTCAAAGACCGCGGGGCACCCTGAATATGGCCATCTCTCTGGCATTGAAACGACTACGGGGCCATTAGGCCAAGGACTTGGTAATGCGGTTGGCTTTGCTATTGCTGAGGAGTTTGTCGCTGCTAGATGGGGTAGTAATCTCTGTGACCATTTTACTTATGTAATCGCTGGAGATGGGTGCCTGATGGAAGGCATTAGCCAAGAAGTTATATCATTAGCAGGCAAACTAAGATTAAAAAAACTTATAGTGATATGGGACGATAATGGGATCACTATCGATGGGCCATTAGATTTATCTTGTAATACAGACCAGATCTCCAGATTTCAATCTTCTGGATGGTCTACTTTTTCCTGTGATGCTCATAATCCAATTGAAATTGATCAAGCAATTAGTAGTGCAAAAAAAGACCCCCGACCATCTTTAATTGCTGCAAAGTCAATAATTGGTTATGGATCGAAAGGCAAGCAAGGAACTGCGGGAGCACATGGCGCAGCATTAGGGAAAAGTGAGGTTGAAAAATTAAGAAACAATTTCAACTGGCGTTATAACGAATTTGTAATTCCATCAAATATAAAAAATGCGTGGGAAAAAGTTGGGCAAAAGAATCACCAAATGTTTAAAGATTGGTCGGACCGTTTCCAATCTTTGTCAGAAAATAAAAAAACTGCCTTCTCAAACGAGTTAGATCAAATATTTCCCTCTAAGCTTACTCGTGGAATAAAAAGTTTTAAAAAATTTCATTCGCAGGCAATTGATAATGATCTTGCAACAAGAAAAGCGAGTGAGATATGCCTAGATTTGATAAACGATTGTCTTAAAAATACCATTGGCGGCTCTGCTGATTTAACGGGATCAAATAATACCAAAACAAAAGCTCTTGAGATTTTTTCAGAAGTGAATCGATCAGGTAGATATATCCATTATGGTATAAGAGAGCATGGAATGGCAGCAATTATGAATGGCATGGCTTTGCATGGGGGAGTAATCCCCTACGGAGGAACATTCCTTGCCTTCTCAGACTACTGTCGAGGTGCGATTCGTTTAAGTGCTTTAATGGGTTTGGGTGTTATTTATGTTATGACTCATGACAGCATAGGCTTGGGAGAAGATGGGCCAACACATCAACCAGTCGAACACTTGGCATCTCTTCGGTCGATCCCAAATTTAAATGTTTTCAGACCCTGTGATGTTATAGAAACTATTGAATGCTGGGAAATTGCACTAAAATCAAAAAACAAACCATCAATTATTTGCTTATCGAGACAGAATTTACCGTTAATTAGAAGAGAAAAAGTTTTAATCAACCACTCACAGAAGGGTGCCTACATTATGAAGGATTTCATTAATAAGAAAAAAGTTATCCTTCTGGCAACGGGCTCTGAGGTTCAGATTGCATTAAAAGCCAGAGAAGTTTTAGAAAATCAGGGGATTGGTACTAGGGTGATTTCTTTGCCTTCGTGGGAATTATTTCAAGAGCAAGACGATAAATATAAAAAGAAATTGTTGCCGAAAGGTACCGTAAGGATAGCTATAGAAGCTGGGGTAAAGTTGGGTTGGGAACAATGGCTTTATGAGAATGGTGGAAACCAAACTAGAACTTCATTTATAGGAATGAAAAGCTTTGGGGCTTCTGCGCCTGCAAAAGATATTTTTGAACACTTCAATATCAATATTGACGAAATATGTCGTCAGGCTCAAATATTGATTTAGTTACGATTTTCTTCGAGTTTGATGATAAAAAAAATCCAAGATGCCAAGGTGAAAAAACGGATCGTTGTCTTGCGTCTTGACCTTAACATTCCTTATTCAAATGGAAAAAGTAATGATATATCAAGGATAGAAAAAACACGAGAAACGATACATTATCTGGTTAAAAACGCAAACAAAGTCGTTATACTGTCACACTTTGGAAGACCAGATGGAAAAATAAATAAAGATCTTAGCTTGAAGAAGTTATTAAGATATCTACAAGACACAATTAATTTAGATATACAATTTTTGCCTTCACTTGACATAGAAAAATGCAGAAAAGCAATTCAGTCTGCTTCCTTCCCCTCAGTTTTTTTGTTAGAGAATTTACGATTTTCTAGGCTTGAAGAGAATAATGATCCTGATTTTAGTTATAAACTTGCATCACTTGGTGATATTTATTGTAATGACGCATTCTCAGCCTCACATAGAGCTCATGCTTCTACTCAGGGAATAACAAATTACCTTACGAGCTTTGCAGGTTTCCTCATTCAAAGGGAACTTAAGGCTTTAGCTTCAGCCTTAGATCAACCTTTGAAACCAGTTGCAGCTATCGTTGGAGGCTCCAAAATATCGACAAAAATCGAACTCCTAAATAATTTAAGCGATAAAGTAGACTTTTTGATAATTGGTGGTGCAATGGCCAATACGCTCCTTAAAGCTCAGGGATTCGAAATTGGTAAATCACTTACAGAAAATAGGATGTTAAAGACTGCGGAGAAAATCATAAAAGGAATGAAGTCTAAAAAATGCAAATTAGTTTTACCTCTAGATATCATCTGCGCTGACTCTTTGACTAATAAAGCAAAAACATATTCATTTAGTGTTGATTGTTGCCCCGTTGATAAGATGATTCTTGATATTGGACCAATTACTGAAAAGAATATAATGACTATTATTGACAAATCGAAGACTTTGATTTGGAATGGCCCACTTGGTGCATTTGAAACGCTTCCTTTTGATCGAGGCACCAACAATATTGCTAAATACGCAGCAAATAGGACTTTAGATGGGCAATTAATATCGATAGCAGGGGGTGGTGATACCGTCAGTGCTCTTAAAACATCAGAGTCAGTTTCAAAATTTAGTTATGTTTCAACTGCAGGAGGTGCGTTTCTAGAATGGTTAGAAGGCAAAACACTCCCAGGGATCGAATCGCTTAAATAACAAAAAACGATTCCTTTTACGAATCAATTATGCAATGATTCGTTTAAGGAGCATATATTGTTTAAAGGCTTTAAAATTTTTGAGATTATTTCGTCTGCTGTATGCGTTATACTGTCTTTCTATTTTATATTCGCATCATTCAACGGAGAGTTTGGTGTTCCAGCTAAGTATCATCTTTTAGCAAAAGAAAAAGTTTTAACTAAGGAGTTAAGTATACTTATTGAAGAATCTAAAGCTATTAAAAACAAAATTAGACGACTTTCCGATACATCTCTTGACCTTGAACTTCTTGATGAACAAGCAAGAAAAATTTTAGGTATGATAGGAGAAGAAGAGCTAATTTTATTAAAATAAAGGTATTGAAAAAAATTAGTTTAAAGCTAAACTACATTTATGAAAAAATTTAATAAGTCAAAAAAAGAGCTGATTGAACTATACCACAAAATGCTCCTTATTAGAAGGTTTGAAGAAAAAGCTGGTCAGCTTTATGGAATGGGGCATATAGGAGGATTTTGTCATCTTTACATTGGCCAAGAAGCAGTTGTTGTGGGGATAGAATCGATCAAGAAAAATGGTGATCAAAACATCACTTCTTACAGAGATCATGGACATATGCTGGCTTGTGGAATGGACCCCAAAATGGTTATGGCAGAATTAACAGGCCGTTCCACTGGTTATTCGAAAGGTAAAGGGGGATCTATGCACATGTTCTCAAAAGATGCAGGTTTTTATGGAGGGCACGGAATAGTAGGCGCACAAGTTCCAATAGGAGCTGGAATTGCTTTCGCAAATAAATATAAAAAAAATAATCAGGTATGCTTTACTTACTTTGGAGAGGGAGCCGCCAATCAAGGGCAAGTTTATGAAGCTTTCAACATGGCTTCACTTTGGAAGTTGCCTGTAGTTTTTGTTATCGAAAATAATCAATATGCTATGGGTACCTCAATAGTCCGAGCGTCATCAACGGAGGAAATGCACGCAAGAGGGTTAGCTTTTAATATTCCAGGTAAAGCTGTAAATGGAATGGATGTTCTTGACGTTGAGAAAGAGGCCGCATATGCCGCGGATCATTGTCGGTCGGGTAAGGGACCCTTCATTCTTGAAATGAAGACATATAGATACCGTGGACACTCTATGTCTGATCCCGCAAAATATAGAACTAGAGAAGAAGTTCAAAAGGTTAGAGAAGAAAAAGATCCTATAGATACGCTAAGGTCTCTTTTGATAGAAAAATATAAAGTATCAGAAAAAGAGTTTAAAGCAAAGGACGCTGAGATTAAAGGAATAGTGACACAAGCATCGGACTTTGCTTTAGAGAGTCCCGAACCTGCTATTGAAGAACTTTGGACTGATGTTTATGCTAATTAGAAATCAGGAAAAAAAATGAAGACCGAAATTTTAATGCCCTCTCTTTCTCCTACAATGGAAGAAGGAACTCTGGCTAAATGGTATGTAAGTCCAGGGGATAAGGTTAAGCCAGGTGATATAATAGCAGA
This sequence comes from uncultured Rhodobacterales bacterium, assembly GCA_964580005.1. Classification (GTDB taxonomy): domain Bacteria; phylum Pseudomonadota; class Alphaproteobacteria; order Rhodobacterales; family Rhodobacteraceae; genus CACIJG01. Next base: position 33,184 of record CAZOIZ010000005.1, on the reverse strand, counting down.
TATTGAAACAGACAAAGCTCTTATGGAGTATGAAAGTATTGAGGAAGGGACCATTGTTGATTTAGTCGTCATAGAAGGCACAGAAAACATAAAAGTTAATTCCTTAATTGCAATTATCGAAACCGAAGGGTCCGAAGAGATTAAGGAGAATAAAAATATTATTACAGAGAAAACTGTGCCCTCAGCTATCAGCAAGACTGAGGAAGTTTTCAGCTTAGAACAGAATGGAAAAAGCGTAGTTTCAAATGATGATAAAGGAGAAAATGCCGGTCAAGATGTGCTCGAAAATCAGTTAATGCACGATTTAACAGTCAGAGAAGCCATTAATAATGCAATTGCTGAAGAGATGAGGCTCGACGAAGATGTTTTCCTGATGGGCGAAGAGGTAGGAGAGTATCAAGGAGCTTACAAAGTAAGCCAAGGTCTTCTTGAGGAATTTGGAGCAGAAAGAGTAATTGATACTCCTATTACTGAGCACGGTTTTACCGGACTTGCAGTTGGAGCTGCCTTCGCTGGAATAAAACCAATAGTTGAATTTATGACATTTAATTTCGCAATGCAGGCTCTAGATCAAATAATTAACTCTGCTGCTAAAACAAATTATATGTCAGGAGGACAAATCAACTGTCCCATAGTGTTCAGAGGCCCTAATGGTGCCGCTGCAAGAGTAGCCGCTCAACATAGTCAAGACTTCGCATCATTATACGCTTCAATTCCTGGTTTGAAAGTCATTCAACCATTTTCTGCAGAAGATGCAAAAGGCCTACTTAAGTCAGCAATAAGAGAAAATAATCCAGTTATTTTTCTCGAAAACGAGATTTTGTATGGGAAATCTTTTCCCATAAATATTAGTTCAGAACTACTAATACCAATTGGAAAAGCGAAAACTGTATCAACTGGGAATGATGTAACAATTGTAAGCTACGGGATTGGCATGATGCACACACTAGAAGCTGATAAAAAGCTAAAGGAATTAGGTATTGATGCCGAGATAATAGATTTAAGAACAATAAGACCAATTGACTTTGATACGATAATTGACTCCGTTAAAAAGACAAATAGATGCGTAACAGTAGAAGAATCTTTTCCCGTCTGCTCAATTGGAAGTTATATTGGGTCGCAGATTATGATTCAGGCATTTGACTACCTCGATGCCCCAGTGTTGAATTGCACTGGAAAGGACGTTCCTATGCCATATGCTGAAAATTTGGAAAAAGCAGCCTTAGTAACTTCAGACGAAATTGTCTTTTCCGTTAAACAAGTTCTTTACAAAGATTAAAATAAATAAATGGATAGAATATTCATAACACCTTTAGCTAATAAATTAGCGTCTTTAAATTCTATCAATATTGAAAATGTTACAGGTACTGGACCGCGAGGAAGAATAACAAAAATCGATATCGAAAAACATTTAACTTTATCGCCGTCTACTTTAGAGACAAACCAAAACAAAAATACAGGCCACGGTAATTCTATAGACCATGAGATTATTGATATACCTAGAATAAGAAGACTAATTGCAGAAAAACTGTCACTTTCGAAGTCGTCAATACCTCATTTTTACTTGAGAAGAAAAGCTAGGGTGAATGAACTGATTAATTTTAGAGAAAAGGCTAATGATCTACTCGAGAAGGATAATAAAATCTCAATAAACGACTTTTTTATCAAAGCATGTGGTTGCGCTTTAGTAGACTTCCCTGATTGCAATATGATTTGGCAAGAACAACATTTGTTGAGATTTAAAGAAGTAGCAATCGGAGTAGCAATATCGACAGAGTCTGGATTGTATACTCCAACACTTAGAGACATCGATAAAAAGCCTTTGGGTCAAATTTCCTCAGAAATGAAAGTACTTATTGAAAAAGCGAAGAACAAACAACTACGAAGCACCGACTTTCTAGACTGTGCACATGCTATATCAAATCTTGGTATGTTCTCTATTGAAAACTTCGATGCAATTATAAATCCACCGAACTCATCTATATTGGCAATTGGCACAGTGAAAGAGGAGGTTGTTAGTGAAAATGGAAGTTTTTTATCATGCAAACAAGTTTCCTTGACATTGTCAGTAGACCACAGAACGATTGATGGAGAACTTGGAGCAAAGTTTCTTGATAGAATAGTATTCTATTTGCAAAACCCTGCCGTACTTATGGTAAAATAAACTATTTTTCTTTTAACAGTTGGTCCATCATTTTTGAAGGTTCAGGACAACCTGAACTACCAACTTCTTTTGCAGGTACTCCTGCTACCGTCTTAAAAGAAGGTACTGATTTCAAGACCAACGAACCTGCAGCAACCCTAGAACACTTACCTACGGATATATTTCCTAATATTTTTGCGCCAGCACCAATTAGAACATTATTTCCTATCTCAGGATGTCTATTCCCTCGAATTTTACCCGTACCACCTAATGTTACGGAATGTAAAATAGAAACATTATCACCAATTTTAGCGGTTTCTCCTATAACGAGATTATGAGCGTGGTCAAACATAATGCCTTTACCTATCGAAGCTCCGGGATGAATATCTATACTAAAAACCTCAGATACTCTCATTTGTAAATATAAAGAGATATCTACGTCTCCATTATTGTAAAATGCGTTTCCTATCCTGTGCACCTGCAAAGCAATGAACCCTTTATAGAATAGAAATGGTTGATAGAACCAGTGACAAGCAGGATCTCTTTCATAAAAGGCAACCAAGTCGTCTACTGCATAATCACATATATCGGGAAAATTACTAATTTGCTTTTGGAGTATGGAAATAAAATGGCTGAATTCAAAATCAGAGTTACAAATCTTTGCTGCAATATTATGCGCTAAGGCATCGCCAAAAATACTGTGGCTCAAAATATGTCTTTCAAAGTACTTTTTCATATAATTAGATTTCTTTGAGGATACCTCTGCTTCCTTGCAAATTGTTTCCCAAATCTTCTTTATTTTCAGATCGCTTCGTTCCAAAAAATTACCTCCATAAATTATCTCCATAACTAAAAATGATGTTAAAACATCATTCCTGTGCTTTCAATCTTCTATACTCTTTTACAAAATTGTTATGTTGTTTCAGATTTTCCGAAAAATTATGACCGCCATTTCCATCGGAAACGAAAAATAAGAAGTCTGTTTTGACTGGGTTTGCAACAGCATGAATTGATGCCTTACTTGGGTTACAAATTGGACGTGGTGGTAGCGCTGCTATTTTATAAGTATTAAAGGGTGATTTAGTTTGAAGGTCGCTTTTAGTCAATTCCCTCTCAAAGGGTTTTTTCCCTAATGTTAAACCATAAATAACAGTTGGATCAGATTGCAATCTCATTTTTTTTTTCAAACGATTTAAAAATACGGAAGCAACCTTTTTTCTGTCTTCTTCGTTTCCGGCTTCCTTTTCAACTATCGATGCCAAGATTAAAAGTTCCAAAGAATTTTTTAGGGGCAAATCAGGAGATCTATTATTCCATGCAGTATCAATAATTTTTTTTTGCTCATTTTTCATTTTTAAAAAAATATCTCTTTTGTTTGTAGTTATATCGAAACTGTATGTATTAGGAGCAAGCACTCCCTCCTCCACGGCATTTAATAAGTCTCCCTTAATCCGCGCGTCTTTATTTAATAAGTCTAGAATTGCAACTGTGCTCAGACCTTCTGGTACAATAATCTTATGTTGTACCGACACACCAGCAACCAGCTCGTCTGTGATCTGTTTAATTGAGGCAGATCTTGGAATCATATATTGCCCAAATTTAATTTTGTCATGAAACCCCTTGAACCTTACCACTAGCAAAAAGGCCATCCGATTTTCTATTAAATTCAAATCAATAAGATGGCTAGCAATATTTGCGACGCTTTGCCCTTTATTTATAATTAATAATTTCTCACGATCACTTGGGCCCGGTTTTTCATAGTAGAACTCAAAACTGCTTATAACGACTAAAACAAATAATAAACAAGCCAGAAAAAAGTAAAATAAATTAGAAACTAAAGAAGCCATTACTCTATTTTACAAGAATTTCTAATTAAATTTTCCTATGACTAAAGATGCATTGGTCCCTCCAAAACCAAAGGAATTTGAGAGAGCTCTCTTAACATTTCTTTCGCGGGCAATCCTTGGAACCAAATCAATTTTAGTGTCAATTTCAGGGTTCTCAAGATTGATAGTAGGTGGGACAATTTGATCTCGGATTGACAATATAGAAAAAATAGCCTCTACCGACCCTGCAGCTCCTAGCAAGTGGCCAATGGATGATTTTGTGGAAGACATAGAGATATTATCTGAATAATCCTTAGCCAGTATTTCCACAGCACCCAGCTCAATGGTGTCTGCCATAGTAGAAGTACCATGAGCATTAATGTAGTCTATATCCGAAATATCAGATTTACTGTTTTCAAGTGCTGCTATCATTGATCTTCTACCGCCGTCGCCATCCGGTGGGGGCGCTGTGATATGGTGTGCGTCTCCGGTCAGGCCATAGCCCAATACCTCACAGTATATTTTAGCATCTCTTTTCTTTGCATGTTCAAGTTCCTCAAGTACTAAAATTCCAGCACCTTCTCCCATAACAAAGCCATCTCTGTCAATATCGTAAGGCCTACTAGCAACACTTGGATTCTCTGAAAACTTTGTTGATAGAGCCTTACAGGCGTTGAAACCAGCTATCCCGAGTTCTGTTATGGGGCTCTCAGCTCCACCAGCTATCATTACATCAGCTTCTCCAGATTTAATAAACCTAGCCGCATCACCTATCGCATGAGCACCAGTGGAACAGGCAGTTACTACGGAATGGTTTGGGCCCTTAAACCCATACCTTATTGAAACTTGACCAGAAATCAAATTGATTAAAGCGCCAGGAATAAAGAAAGGAGATACTCTCTTAGGTCCCTTTTCTTTGATTAGATTAGCTGTGTCTCCAATAGATTGGAGACCACCTATGCCGGATCCTATCATCACACCGGTTTTAAGTAAGTCCTCTTCTTTATTAGGCACCCACCCTGCATCTCGAACAGCTTGATCAGCTGCGCAAATACCATAGAGAATGAAATCGTCGACTTTACGTCTATCTTTTGGACTCATCCAGTCGTCTGGATTGAATTTTCCTTGTGAACTACCAAATGGAATTTCACATGCATAGCTAGTAGAATGATCAGACGTATCAAATTTAGTAATTTTTGTTGCTGACGAGTCTCCCTTTAACAACCTATCCCACACGTAATCAACCCCGCATCCTAGTGGGGTAAGTAGTCCCAATCCAGTTACTACAACACGTCTCATTCTATTTTGTTAAATCTATTACGGTAATTTGACAAACGTTAGGAGTTTTCTTCAATGAATTTAACAGCATCACCGACGGTCTGGATCGTTTCAGCTGCGTCATCTGGAATCTCTATTCCGAACTCTTCTTCGAAAGCCATTACTAGCTCCACTGTATCAAGACTATCTGCCCCTAAATCATCAATAAAAGACGAACTATCTGAAATTGAGCTTTCTTCTACACTCAAATGCTCAACAACTATTTTTTTAACTCTATCTAAAACATCACTCATGTTTACCTCCTCATCATCTTACACAATATTGGCCTGTAGTGTGTGATTCAAATTGTCTAATCCCATAATTTTGTTCTTTTATACATAATTGTTAAAACAAGCAATACTTATCTGGAAAATTTTGGTGTAAGACTGAGAAAAAGCGTTTACGTTAAGAATAAGCCTCCATTTACATGTATGTTTTGACCTGTAATATAACCCGCCTCATTGGTCACCAGAAAAGATACTAAAGACGATATATCATCACCAGTTCCCATTCTGCCCATGGGAATTCTCTCTGTTATTTTAAGCTTTTGGTCATCCGTTAACTTGGCAGTCATAGCCGTATCTATAAATCCTGGGGATATGGAGTTGACTGTCACACCTCTTGTTGCAACTTCTAATGCTAGTGACTTAGTTAAGCCATTCAATGCACTCTTAGCAGCTACATAGTTGCTTTGCCCTGGGTTTCCGGTTGACGCGACTACGGACGAAATATTAACTATTCGTCCCCACTTATTTTTTACCATCCCTCGAATAAACTTTCTGCAAATAATCATTGATGCATCGATATTAATTGCAAAAACCTTATCCCAAGAATTTTCAGACATTCTCATGAATAGATTATCCTCAGTGATACCGGCATTATTAATTATAACGTTAATGCCTCCATACTGATCAATTATGGAGTCACAAAAGTTGTTCACATTTTCCCGTTCGCTTAAATCGACAGAAAAATAATTAATGTTATCTCTAGAGGGAAGTGCTTTTTGTAGCCTAGATATTTTATCCTGTGAAGACCCAAGTAGAAATAGGTTAGCTTTCGTTCCAGCAAAGGCCCGAGAGAGGCTTGTTCCAATTCCACCGGAAGCACCGGTGATAAGAATATTCAAATTTTCAAAGTTATTCATTTATAATCTCCATAGCAACATCGATTTGCGTAGACAACCCAACCGAAAGAACTTTACACTCAGGCACAGTTCTTTTCACAGTGCCGGCCAATACTTTTCCTGGACCTATTTCAAAAAAAGTGTTTACGCTAGACTTCTCGACCATCTTAATTAAAGTCTCTCTCCATCTGACTGTCCCACATATCTGTTTGACTAACCTATTTACCAACCCTTCTGTTGTCTCTAAAATACTCAAATCAACATTTTGAATAATAGGGACAATTGGTTTAGACAAGTTCACTTGCTTTAATTCAGCTTCCATTACTAATGCTGCTGGCTGCATAAGCGGAGAGTGAAAAGGAGCAGACACTGGCAGGTTAATAATTCTCTTTGCGTTTTCTTCTCTCAAAAAAGTGGAGAACTTTTGCACCTCTTTCTTTTCACCTGAAACCACTACTTGTGAAGGATCGTTGTCGTTTGCAACTTGAATTAATTTTCTGTCACATTTGCTCACGGTTATTAGCTCATTCACAAATTCACTGTTCATGCCTATCACAGCGATCATTGAACCCTCACCTTCAGGGACAGCTTTTTGCATAGCCATACCCCTTTTTCTCAGGATAATTGCGGTGTCCTTAAGGGAGATAACTCCCGAAGCGCATAATGCACTATACTCGCCCAATGAGTGCCCTGCGAAAAGATTGATTTTTTTAAGATCCAACCCACAAGACAACATTACTCGTATAATCGCGATAGACACTGCCATGATAGCGGGTTGAGCATTTTTTGTTAATGTTAATTCTTCAATATCGCCTTTAAACATCAAATTTGACAGCCGCTCTCCAAGAGCATCATCAACTTCTGAAAATACATCTCTTGCCGCATCAAACTCGTCTGCTAATTCCTTACCCATACCAATGAATTGCGAGCCCTGACCAGGAAATAAAAAAGCTTTTTTCATATTATTTTCCTCATATTTGTGTATGGCCGGCTTGACGTTTGCTATTATTTACACCAAAAAAATCATTTAAACAATGCAACTGTGTGCTTGCTTTTTTATTTTTGCTGTATATAACAACTTTTATTAGTAACTTTTAAGGATTTTGTATGCCTAATTACGAACATGTTTTTATTTGCAGACAAGATTTAACGTCTGTTCAAGCCGAGACTTTAGCTGATGAATTCAAGGGCACACTTACAGAAAACGGTGGTAAAGTGATTGATATTGAATACTGGGGATTGAGATCTATAGCTTATAGAATGAACAAAAACAGGAAGGGTCACTACTTTATGTTTAAACTAGAAAGTAGTCCTAAAGCTGTTGCCGAAATGGAACGTTTAATGAACATCCATGAAGATATAATGAGATTTTTAACAATTAAGGTCAAAGAACACAAAAAAGGTCACTCTATTATGATGAACAGCAAAGCCAAAGACGAAGAAGAGAGGGTTTGATTGAATATGGAAAGAAGAAATAGCGATCGAAGAGGCTCGAACAACAACAAACATTACTTTAGGCGCCAGAAAAGCTGTCCTTTTTCTGAGAAAGACGCTCCCGCTATAGATTATAAGGATGTGAAAACCCTCCAGAAGTTCATATCGGAAAGAGGTAAAATCATACCCTCAAGAATTACTGCTGTATCAACTAAAAAACAAAGAGAGTTGGCAGTAGCTATTAAGCGCGCTAGGTTTCTAGGCCTGTTAGCTTACGCAGTAAAATAGGCTGGGAAATGGAAATAATATTACTACAAAAGATAAATAAGCTAGGAAACATCGGTGATACCGTCCAGGTTAAACCAGGATTTGGCAGAAACTTTCTCATACCCTCTGGCAAGGCTCTTCGGGCGACGAAGGAAAACAAGGAGATTTTTGAGAATACAAAAACTAAATTACTTGAGGAAAATAAAGAAGCAATCGAAAAAGCTGAGAAAATACGAACAAAAGTAGAGAGCCTAAATCTCGTCGTTGTGAGATCAGCATCTGATACCGGGATGCTATATGGATCAGTTACAACAAGAGATATATCAAAACTTATTGATGAACATGGAATAACACTTAGCAGAAAACAGATATCTTTAGACAATCCGATAAAAGAGCTTGGAATTTTCGATATAAGTGTAATTTTGCATCCTGAAGTCGATACAAAAATCGAATTAAAGGTTGTGAGAAGCTTAGGGGATAAGGCAATTGAGATGAACGAAGATATAGACTCGAGTAGTGGGTCAGACGAAATTAACCCTGAGCTTAACGAAAGTCTTCTTGAAGACGGCGTTTCACTGAAATCTGATGACTCTATCTCTGAAGATGCGAATGAAGATCACGAACCTGAAAATATATCGGGTGAACAAAGTTAAGCTACCTTCTCTTTTTTCCACTTGAGATGATATCCTTGAAAGAAGATATTGCTCCAAAAGATAAGTTTTAGTCGTAATTAACATGGTGAAAAAACCTGAGGTAGTGTATACTATTTTTGGTGAAACTTATGGATAATGTTAAATTTGATCAGACGGCAGAGGTAGAAAAACCTTCCACCTTTAATCTTGAAGCTGAGCAAGCTCTTATAGGTTTGTTATTGGTTAACAATGAAGTTTTGGGAGAGATTGAATCAATTATTTCCGAAGATCATTTCTATGACGGCTTAAATAGAAAAATATTTAGCCATATTGCATCAAGAACAAAAAAGGGGCTAATTGTGTCACCCATCACCCTTAAACCTTATTTGGATTCAGATGAAGCTTTCAAAGAAATAGACGTTCCTTCTTTACTAACTGAATTATCTGCGATGGCTATTAGCGCCTATGCAGCAAAAGACTACGCAACCGCATTATTTGATCTAGCAATTAGAAGAAAACTTATTGATATTGGAAATGAAATAATTATAGACGCAAGGAAAATAACTGAGGATACGATACCGGCTCAACTCATAACGAGGGCAGAACAGTCTCTTTATGATGTGGCATCCAACGGGACTCAGTCTAAAAGCTTTGAACCGCTCGTTAAGGCAGCAACAGAAGCAATCGAATTGGCTAATAGAGCGTTCGACTCGGATATACAAGGTGTGTCAGGCATACCTTCAGGATTTATTGATATTGATAAAAAATTAGGTGGACTACAAAATTCAGATTTAATAATTCTCGCGGGGCGCCCTTCTATGGGTAAAACTGCTTTAGCAACAAATATTGCCTACAATGCATCGATTGCGAACTATAAAAAATATGGAAAGGCATCTAGTGTTGGTTTCTTTTCACTTGAAATGTCTTCAGCACAACTCGCAACAAGAATACTTTCTGATATAAGCAAAATTCCTTCGGAACAAATTAGAAGAGGTGAGCTTTCTGAAAATGAATTTAATCAGTTCGTGGATGCTGCACGATCTCTAGATCAAAGCAAATTTTATATAGACGATACCCCAGCTCTTTTAATATCAAGTATAGCATCTAAAGCTAGAAGGCTAAAAAGAACACATGGTCTTGATTTTTTGATAATTGATTATCTCCAATTAATACGAGCGTCCTCAAATAAGGAAAACAGAGTAAATGAGATTGCTGAAATCACTCAAGGACTTAAGGCAATTGCAAAAGAGTTAAATATACCAGTTTTAGCTCTATCTCAACTATCTCGGCAAGTGGAAAATAGAGAAGATAAGAGACCTCAGCTTGCAGATTTACGGGAGAGTGGCTCTATAGAACAAGATGCCGATGTAGTTTTGTTTATATTTCGAGAAGAATATTATAAAGAAAGAGAAAAACCAGGCGATCAAGACCTTGACGCTCTTATTAAGTGGCAAGAGGAGATGGAACAAATTCATGGGAAAGCAGAGTTAATAATAGGGAAGCAGCGACATGGGCCGGTTGGAACGGTAGATCTAGCGTTTGATGGACGTTTTACACGATTTGGTAATTTGGCAAAAAGCCATCAAGTGAAAAATTGAGCCTTAGGACAATAAGTGCCTCCTGAGTTACACATTAGTCTTGCCGCTTTAAAAAGTAATCTCGATTTTTTCCGAAGAATAATAAAAAAGTCTGCCGAATTATCTGCTGTAGTTAAATCAGATGCTTATGGCTTAGGCATAACAAAAATTGTACCTGAGATTGCAAAATGTGACGTGAAAAGTTTTTTTACAGCGACTATCTCTGAAGCAATTAAAGTAAGGAGCTGCTCACCACATTCTGAAATATTTACTTTGAATGGATTTGATTTTCTGAACGCTAAACTTTACAGAGAATTTAATATAACCCCTGTTATAAATAATATACTTGAGGCCCAGAAGTTTATTGAAATTTTTAATCAAACACACTCAGCTGCTCTTCAACTAAATACTGGGATGAATCGCTTAGGTCTGAATAAGCAAGCTCTTTTTGGTAACCTCGATAAAATAAATTCACTTCCATTGAATTTAATTTTGTCACATTTAGCTTGTGCAGACGATATATCGAATAGAGAAAACATCACCCAAAAAAATTTATTTATTGAATTATGTAAAACTTTTCCAAAAATTCGAAAAAGTATAGCAGCGAGTCATGGAACTTTATTGGGCAACGAATTTCACTTTGATATGGTCAGACCGGGCATCGGATTATATGGTGGAATAAAAAACAGCGGGTTGGAAAAAGTAATTCAAATAAAGGTTCCAGTTCTTCAAAACTTTATAATAGATAAAAACATGCAAGTTGGTTATAACTTTACATACAAAGCAAAACACAAGATGAAAGTCGCTACACTTTCAATAGGATATGCCGATGGTTTACCTAGAATACTCAGTAACAGAGGTAAGTTATTCTATGAAAACATACCCTGCCCCATCATAGGCAGAATTTCTATGGACCTTGTGACGGTAGACATTTCACACTTACCTAGAATTCCTGAATACCTCTGCATGTTCTCACCTGAATATCAAGTTGATGATTTTGCAAAAGACTGTAAAACAATAAGTCATGAAGTATTGGTGAATTTAGGGGAAAGAATTAGTAGAGTCTATTCTTAATAGGAAAATATATGAAAATTGTTTTTTATGTTGCACTAATAGGTAAAACTCTTCTTATCTTTCTGACGAAAGTTGGTATTTTTGTCAGATTCACATGGAAGATACTTTCACACGTACTCAATGGACCATTCTATGTTAAGATTTTTTTAAATCAGTTTATAAATATAGGATTTCTATCTTTACCCGTTGTGGGGTTGACGGCTGTATTTACCGGTGCAGCTCTAGCTCTCCAAATTTACTCTGGAGGGACTCGGTTTAATGCTGAAAGTGTAGTTCCTTCGATAGTGGCAATTGGTATTTGTAGAGAACTGGGGCCTGTATTATGCGGTTTGATTATGGCAGGTAGAGTTGCTTCATCAATATCGGCTGAAATAGGGACAATGAAAGTAACCGAACAAATAGACGCTATGTATACATTGAACACCGATCCCTATAATTTTCTTGTTATACCTAGGGTTCTAGCTTGTGTTATTTCCTTACCGCTATTAACGCTAACAGGTGATATTCTTGGTATTTTAGGCGGCTTCTTTGTAGGTGTCAGTACTCTGGGGTTTAATCCTGCAAATTACTTATTAAATACCGTAAAATTCTTAGAAGTAGCTGATATTATTTCAGGTTTGATAAAAGCTAGCTTTTTCGGTTTAATTATTGGCGTCCTAGGTACATTCCATGGACTCAATACGGCTGTTGGAGCTAGGGGTGTTGGAAAAGCAACTATTAGCGCTGTTGTTTGGTCTTCAATCTCTGTTTTGGCAGCAAATTATATTTTGACAGAAGCGTTATTCAACAAATGACAAAAAAAACAAAAATTGAAGTTAAGAACTTAAATAAGGTAATAGAAACTAAACAAATTCTTACGAATATATCTTTCAAACTCAAACCGGAAGAGCATTTAGTAATTATAGGTAGTTCTGGTGCTGGAAAGTCTATGTTAGTAAAGTGTATTTTAGGTTTAGAGGATATTAGCCCTGGTTCAATATTTTTTGATGGCAACCTTATAAGTGGAAATGCGGATAGACAGAGATTTTTAAATAAATTAGGCGTTTGTTTTCAAGGTAATGCCCTATTCGATAGTTATAACACTTGGGAGAATATTGCTTTTAAGAGTTTATATAATGAAAAATCTCCTAACATTTTGAAGCTCAAGAAACTTGCAATTGAAAGACTAAAAGAAGTTGGGTTGCCCACGAATATAGCTGATCTTTACCCTTCTGAGTTATCCGGGGGTATGCAAAAAAGGGTTGGTATAGCAAGATCAATATTCTCTGACCCTGATATTCTTATTTTTGATGAACCCACGACTGGGCTTGACCCAATAATGTCAAAAAAAATAATTTCTTTAATTGGGAAAATAATCAGAGATTCGAAGAAGACTGCTATCACGATAACACACGATATAAAATTGGCGATGCTTCTGGCTTCGAAAATTATTCTAATAGATGAGGGAAAAGTTGAATGGTCTGGAAACCCAAGTGAGGCTATGCAATCCAAGAACAAATTAGTGAGAATATTCTTAAATGGTTAATTTCTTTTTAAATTTATCAATTTAATTTTTTATTATAGGAACCTGAGCTTATGGAAACGCTTTCCTCTTTTGATTTGATTTCGGCTGGTTTGACGCTTTTTTCAGGGTTTTTTGCATACTTTAGAGGTTTTATCAAAGAAGTATTATTGATTCTAAATTGGATACTCGCAATCGTGGTAGCTTATTTTGTTTCTCCTCTGATATTCGTTTCTATATCGGAAATAGATTTCATTATGAAAATACTAGGCGACAGCTGTGAGTTAATGATGATACTTTCTTTCCTCTTGGGCTTCACACTAGCTCTTATTGCCATTTCATTTGTTACATACAAAATTTCATATTTAATAGAAACCTCTATCTTTAACGAAATAAATAAAATTTTTGGTCTGCTTTTTGGTTTTTTGAGAGGAGGGCTAATAGTAATAATTTTCCTTATAATCTATAATCAGGTGCTTAAGGACGCTGTTTCTTGGAGTTTTATTGGACTATCCAAGTCCAACACTATTACTTTAGCTTTACAGGAAAAAATACTTACCCAGTATCCGCAAAATATTCCAGAGTGGATAATTAATAATTATGATAATCTTTTAACAAGCTGCATAAAAAAGTAATGAGAGAAAAAAATAATTATAAAGGACTTTCTGGATCAAAAATTCTTATAACAGGAGCGACAGATGGTTTGGGGTTTGAAATCTCTATTGCTTTGGCTGAAGAGGGTGCAGACGTTATCGCTGTTGGTAGAGATAAGAAAAAATTAGAAGATCTATCTGATTCTGTAGAACAATCCAAGGGCTCTGTAACCTTGGTTTGTATAGATTTAGCGAAGCAAGGAACAATCGAAGATTTATCAAAAAAGATTTCAGAAAAATTTGGTACACTGGAAGTTATCATTCACTGCGCTATGTCTTCACTTCAAATGATGCCCATTAATCAGGTTTCCTTAAAAGAAATAGAGACTAATTTACTTTCACCAATTTCGATTTGCTTTAGATTAATAACATGTTTCCATGGAATATTAACACGGTCTCCAAAAGGTTTATTCATATATATCTCAGATACTCGAACAAAAAAGTTTAATGGTCCTTATAATTCAGCGAAAAAAGCATGCGAGCAGCTTTTTTTTGCATATCGAGAAGAAAATAAGCGATTGGGAGTGAATGTTCTTATCCAATACCCAGAGCCCATGAAAACAAAGCTAAGAAAGAAGGTATTTCCAGGTGAAAGTACTATAGACTCTGATGCTATTAATAAAGAAACAACAAAAATAATCGACCAGATTTTAGTGTTTACTGAACGTGAAAGGATTATCTCCTGACTGAAATATTATTCTTATTGGGGTACCAATTAGTTCAAAATCTTCTCTGAATGAGTTTTCAAGATATCTTTTGTAAGATTTCGAGACAATACCATTATGAGAAGTGAATATTTTTATAGTGGGTGGTCTAGAATTTGATTGAACTATATACTTTAACTTTATCCTTCTTTTCTCGCTGTTGGTAGGTGGAGCATGTTTTTCCAGTTTTGCCTTAAGCCATGTATTAAGATTTGAAGTGGACTGTCTAAAATTCCAATTTTTGTAAGTTTTCATCACATTTTCACGAAGCCTATCAAGGCCGATTCTTTTTAAGGCTGAAATATATGTAACAAAGGCTCCCTTAAACTGAGGCAAAGATTTTTGGATAGTACTCCTAAGTTTTTGATCAAGAAATTTTCTATTCAAAATTTTATCACTTTTATTGACAACAAAAACAATAGCTCTCCCCTCTCTCTCACATAGAGAGGCTAGCTTTTGGTCTTGAGCATTTAGTAATTCGTCAGGTTCCAAAACTAATATTACAATCTGAGCAAATTTAATGGCTCTCAAAGTCTCTTTAACTGACTCTTTTTCTAAAACATTGTCTATTTTACGTTTTTTTCTAGCACCTGCAGTATCGTAGATCTTGAAGAAACCGTTATCCCAATTGAAAAAGACAAAATTACTATCTCTTGTCAAACCTGCTTCAGGGCCAGTGACAAATCTTTGCTGTTTTATAATGGAATTAACTAGCGTAGATTTTCCAACATTGGGACGACCAACTATTGCGATATTTATAGGTTTTTTTTCATGATCTATTCTTTCCTTCTTTATGGATTGAAACTGATTTTCCTCGCAAATATCTATAAGTGTATTGATCACATTTTCTATTCCTATTTTATGCTCACTTGAAACACAAAAAATATCGTCCAAGCCAAAAAAGTTTGTATCTTCTTGTAGAAGTCTCTCTTTAATTGATGTTGTCTCAACCTTATTTGCTACCAGAAGGGTGAACTTATTCAATTTTCTACATACTTGAAATATCTCTTTATCTTCAAGTGTCACTCCCTCTCTCGCATCTATTACAAATAGGATAATATCTAACTGATCAATTAGATTGAGAGTATGTTTATTTATCATCTTATCTTGCTCGGTTATTAGAGACGATTTCAGACCGGCCGTATCTACCAGTTGGATTTGAAAATCTTTTAAGTCTAATAGCTCTTCTTTATAATCACGCGTAACTCCAGCAAAATCGCCTACAATCGCTCGACTACGGCCTATCAAACAGTTGAAAAATGTGGATTTACCCACATTAGGACGACCAACTATACCTGCCCTTGTTAACAAGAAATTCTCCTTTTAGACTAGTTGAGTATGTTTAACATACCCTCTTCGGAAACAAATAGCAGTTTTTTGTTTACCACTATTGGAGGAGATGAAATTTTGTTACCTATTTTCTCCTTACTAAGTAAACTTCCATCTTCTGGAGAAAACCAATAAGCAAATCCATCGGTAGCAAGAACTAGCAATTTATTTTGGAGTAATATAGGGCCATAATATTTGACCCCTTTTTTTCCAACAAAATTCGTCAAAAAAACTATTTTTCCGTTCTTTGAATTTAGTCTTCCTAGTGAATTGTTTGAAGAATAAAAAGCAGAATTACCGGACACTATAAGTCGACCAGAACTCTGGATATTGTTTCTCCACAAAACTTTCCCGTTTGTATTAGTTGCAAATGTTTCACCAAAAGCACCTACTGCGAAAATAGTCGATCCAAACACTGCTGGATCACTTGCAAAATCACCCAATGAGGAGGACGCCGAACCAATGTCCGAATTTTCTAAATTGACTTCCCATAATTGGATACCATTCACAGCATTGAGAGCCGTTAAGGAGCCACCACTAAACGGAAAAAGCACTTTATTTCCCGAAGCAGCTGGAGAAACTGTTGCAAATACCTTAGTATTTTTCTGGGGCCCCTTTTTTGTCCACCTTAACTTGCCATTTAGATCAAGAGATACCGCAATGTCATCTCCTGTCACTGCAAAGATAAATCCTTTATGAAATATCGGTGCTGATCTAAATGGTCTCTTAAAATTGTATCTCCAAAAAATTTTCCTTTTCGATACACTAATTAATAGGAGCTCTCCCAATGAGGAAGTAACTGCAAGCCTATCTTTATTTATAGCTAAACCCCCATATATATCATTCTTCAGCCCTATTCCCTCAGGAAGAATACTTAGCTCCCAAAGAAATTCGCCTCTCTCATTGTAAACGACAATATATCCGTTGGGTGTCATTATAAAGATCTGATTATTTTGAAAAACTGGTTCAGAATATGATCCCTTTGGACCAGCTTTCACTTTTGTATGTGAAGCAAATTTACCCTCTGCAGAAAAGGCTATGTTACCTAGGCTGTGACTAGCCTGACCGCCACCATGCGTCCAAGAGCTGTTTTTCTTAGGTTTCCCGAGAGCCAACCTATAATTTTTTTTGTTTGTTTCATAAAACTTTTGTTCCTCTAAAACTGACAGCCTATATCCCTCTAGTCTCTCATCATTAGAACAACTGTGAACGAATAGAAAAGTGATTAATAGGATAGCCCTTGCTAAAACTACCCTTAAATTTAAAAGATCATTTAAGCCCATAAATACTTTCTATTTCTTTTATCCTTCTTACCTGTTCAGGTGTTATTGATTGATCCGATAGTATTAGCTTTATTTGTAGCTTTATATTTTCAAGGTCATTAATCTTGACAAACACGTTAAGTTTTTGCTCTAGTGCTAATAACTTCAAGGGACCATCCGGGGCTGACAGTTCATCAAGAATTTCTATCTTTTTTGTATCACCCATACTTTTTGCTGGATTCATTAGATATAGCTGAAATTTTGAATAATGGTTAAAAAACTTGTTATCACCATATTTATTAATTATGTGGTTATATGCAGCTGTCGCACTTTTAATATCACCCTTTTCTTCAAAATATTTTGCTTCATGTAACTTAATCAAAACAGATATGAATTTGTTATTAACTTCTTCAGTAACAGTTTGGCCATTATTTTTTAAATTCTCGATCGCTGAAACAAAAAACTCTCCAATTTCTTGCGCCTTTACATTCTTATCAAACTTATAATATTCATATCCACACACAGCTCCAACTAAAAGAGTAATTAGTGCAATTATAGTCCACTTAAACTTCTTAAGCGTTTTAAATAATATGTCCCTTTTTACTTCTTCACTGACTTCTTTGATAAAACTCTCTGATTCAACCATTAAAATCCGTCCCTTTTTCCATATTTTGATATCTTTTTTGTCTTTTCCACATTTACTTATACAACCCGCTTCTTTGGCTCAACCTATCATTTTTTTTCTCTTGTGTCAGTCGATCATTTTCTATCACTAGAATATTGTAAGCACCCTAGATGGGAAGATAGCCTATGAGAAATAATTATCAAAGTTTTACTTCCTCTGTTTTTAAATAAATTTTAAATAATTCTTTTTTCTGATTTGGAGCCTAGTTTGGAAGTGAAAACACTTGTCCAGGATATATCAAATCAGGGTCTCTAATAAGATGGGAATTTCTCTCAAATATTTCGACATATTGTATCCCCTTTCCATAGTATTTTCTTGCAATTCTCCACAAACTGTTTCCGGGTTGCACGGTGATACTTCCTTCTCCCATAGCTTGAATAAGGGCTTCCTCCTCCCTCTTAAAGGGAAGCTCAAGTCTACCTTCAACAGTGCCGTTCTCATTTACTTCGTCGAGCCTTAAGTTGTAAACGCCAGCCTTGATATCTGACAATGATACCCTCCATGCTCCGCTGTTGTTTACCCTTACCTCAGTTTCTAAATCATTATTGAGATAAATTCTAACAGAGTTATCTAGTCGAGCTCGACCAGCTAGCACAGTACTTGAATTTTCATTGTAGCTTATTGTATCTAAAGTGATGCTTTCTACTGAGCTTACTTGAATTGGTGTGAGAATTTTTAGATCATCTCCATCATCTCTCACAATTAGTGGCTTTTTATCCATCTTATTTACTTCTTTTTCATTATTCTTTTCGACTGTAGGCAACACAAAAAATAAATCAGCGGAGTCTACAATTTTTTCTTGTCCCTTGTCTTCTATTAAGCCTCTGATTTTGACGGTTTGTACTAATCCTGTGCTTTGAACTTTGCCAAACACAACAAAGCTACCATCCTCAGAAGTATTATCAGTTCCAATTATTTTTTTATTATCAGCTAGAATTTCTATTTTTGCCTTTTTTGAAACTTTACCCGCTGAAATTATATTTCCGAACTCATCTACACGAAAAACATCGATTGATAGACTCTCAACCTCTTCATGCGCCGATTTGTTCTCTTGTTTGGTAGTTTCCTTTTTTTCTGATTTTTTAACAGATTCATTTATAGTTTCTTGCGCTTTTTCGGTTGATACTTTCTCTTCTGAAACATTTTCTTTATTAACAACTTGCTTTTCTGCTGATGGCTGAGAGAGCTGTTCTTGTTGACTAGCGAAGAAAAAATAAGTAGGGGTAACTATTGCTACTGCTAAAATAGCGAGCAATCCATAGGCACCTGTATACTTTAGCACAAAATTTATCATTGGATCTCCAAACCTTTAAGTTAAACTGTATTGCTATGAAAAACTACTAAAAAATTGAGGGTAATGCTTCATTAGAAATATGAAAAATATTAAACAAAAAAAATCTATTTGCGTCTTTTGTGGTTCCAAAAATGGAAATAGTGCAATTTATAAAGATGCTACATTAGAATTAGGGGAGCAATTAGCAAAAAATGAAATTAAATTGATTTATGGAGGTGGATCGTTAGGGCTCATGGGAGAACTCTCAAAAAGTGTCCATAGAAATAAAGGAGAAGTACTTGGAGTAATTCCCAAAAATTTACTTAAAATAGAAGGCATAAACAAAAACCACGGAGAGATAATTATTACAGATGATATGCATAAAAGGAAAAAAACAATGTATGAAAACGCGGATGCTTTTTTGTGCTTGCCTGGTGGAATTGGAACTCTTGAGGAAGTTTCAGAAACTATAACTTGGTTTCAATTAAACATTAATAGGAAACCAATCTTTTTCTTAAACATCAATGGTTATTGGAATAATTTTCGGGTACTTTTAGAACAATTCGTTTCTCTGGAATTTTCTGATCAAGATCTTTTAAATTATTTTATCTTTTTTGAGAGCGTTGAAACACTCATGCCCTCTTTATTGAGCTCTTTGGATATTCCTTCAAAAGAATAAATAAATAGTGCTACCCAAATAAGAGAAAAAGCCACAGCGTGCCCCAATTCAAACGCTTCTTTAAAATAAAGAATCGCAATCAGAAATTGTAGTGTTGGATTTAAGTACTGTACCAACCCAACCGTGGCGTAAGAAAAAACTTTGGTTCCCGTTGAAAATAAAACAAGGGGAAGTGCTGTGATAAAACCAGATAACATCAACAGGATTAGAGTATTATCAGCAAAGAAGCTCTCTTTTTTTAAAGCTGGTTCAGCTACAAAAATCATAATTATTATTGCTAAAGGTGTGATCAAAATTGTTTCGAATGTAACAGATGAAATAGGGTCTAGTTTTACATTACTTTTTATCAAGCCATAGAAACCAAAACTGAATGCAAGTATCAAAGCCAAGCCAGGCATTTCTCCGTTGATGTAAACCAACAAAATTACAGAAGTAATTACCAAACATATAGCAAGTATTTGTATAATGGTGAATTTCTCTCTGTTGAAAACAATTCCAAGAAACACCGCAACTAAAGGAAAAATGTAATAACCAAGTGAAGCCTGAAGTGCATTACCCGAATTGACTGCGTATATAAACCCATACCAATTAATTGCAATTAGTATCCCAGACAAAAAAAGTAGCCAAATTTCGTTTCTACCTTTTTGGAATAGTTCATTACCAACGCTTGAAAAAAGATAGATATAAAGAATTAAGAAGACCACAGACCAAAACGATCTGTGTGCTACTATCTCGATTGAGGATACAGAAGATAGCAGGTCATAAAAAATTGGGGACAGCCCCCAAATGACTGTCCCTAAAATTAAATAAAATAAGTTTTTGAGATGCAATATAAAAAAGTTTCGAGGCTAGACTACTACATTCTTGAAGCTACATTTTCCCAATTAACCAATTTATCTAAAAAGTTTTCCAAATAAGCAGGTCTTTTATTTCTGAAGTCAATATAGTAAGAGTGTTCCCAAACATCACATCCCAAGAGAGCTATTTCATTATGACACAATGGATTGACGCCATTTTCAGTCTTTGAAATTTTGAGACTTCCGTCGTTCGACTTCACAAGCCATACCCAGCCTGATCCAAACTGCCCAATACCAGAAGCACAAAAATCTTCTTTAAACTTTTCAAAAGATCCAAAGCTATCATTAATAGCTGATTCTAATTCACTTGGTAATCCTGTCTGATTTGGACTCATCATTTCCCAAAACTGCATATGGTTCCAGTGCTGTGATGCATTATTAAAAACACCAGACTGAGCTACAGCAGATGCATCATATGACTTTGTAATGATTTCTTCTAAAGCCATATTTTCGTACTCAGTTCCTGATATAAGTTTATTACCATTATCAACATAAGCCTTGTGGTGCAGATCATGGTGAAACTCTAAGGTTTCTTTACTCATGCCTAGTGTCTTAAGGGCGTCGTGGCTGTAAGGCAAGTCTTTAAGTTCAAATGCCATTTTAAATCTCCTTTAAATATTAACCTTTATTAGCATATATTGTTTGTTTAGCAATAGTTCAGTATATTAAAACTGAGTGCCTGCTTTAGAATCTTGTTCATCCCAATTTCGTTTAACATTAAGTATTAATAGAATCTTGGCAGCTACAAATATCGATGAATAAGTCCCAACTAACACTCCCCAGATCATTGCAAAAGTAAAACCTCTTATAACATCACCACCTAAAAAATAGAGAGCGAAAAGAGCCAATAAAGTTGTTACTGAAGTCATAATTGTCCTACTGAAAGTATTGTTAATAGACTTGTTCAAAACTTTTAGTAACGGAAGCGACTTAAAGCTTCTTAGATTTTCTCTGACTCGATCAAATACAACGACTGTATCGTTTAATGAATAACCGATTATTGTAAGTAGAGCCGCTATAATTGAAAGATTGAATTCATACCTCAGTATTGAAAAAACGCCAATCGTCAAAATAACATCATGAATAAGTGCGACTACGGCTCCCAGTGCAAATTGCCACTCAAAACGTAGCCAAATATAAACCAACACAGATATAACAGCGAAAAAAACGGCTAACATACCATTCCTTACAAGCTCTGATGAAACCTTAGATCCAACAGTCTCGATTTGCAGGAACTTTATATTAGGTACTTTATTTTGTAATAAGCTCTTTACCTTAGTTTCAACATTGAGGCCTTCAGTCTTTTCAACTTTAATTATAAAAATATTATCGGTGCTAACTAAAGTCCCCGCACTTAATGTTTCTAATGGATTAGTTGCTTGTGATATAGAAATATCTCCTAATCTTGAGCCACTCAAAGTGTTTCGAACATCAGAAACTTTTATCTTTTCGGAGCTTGACACCATAAACATAGTGCCACCACGAAAATCTATCCCGTAATTAAGACCTAAAATTATGAATAAGATGATGGATACAGAAATAGCCCCGAGCGAAATATAAGATAATAAGTTTGAAAATCTGAAAAATTCGATTTCTCTCGATTGATTAAATAGCCCTCTCAATAACATTTATACCCTCAAAACTTTTGGCTTATAAAATAACATGTATAGATCGATAAAAAGTCTAGTTATGATTAATGCAGTAAATACAGATGTAATTATCCCTAAACCTAAAGTTACTGAAAACCCCTTTATCGGTCCAGAACCAAAGAAAAAGAGAATGACAGCCGCTATCATCGTGGTTACGTTTGCGTCAACAATAGAAGACAATGCTTTCTCATATCCAATCCTTATTGAATTATAAATAGAACTATTTTTGTTAATCTCCTCTTTTATACGCTCGAAAACGAGCACATTAGCATCCACTGCCATTCCGATTGTTAATACTATCCCGGCTATGCCCGGTAAAGTCAGAGTAGCGCCAATAATTGAAAGCAATGCCATAACTAAAATAATATTAAGCATAAGCGCAACGTTTGCAAAAAGGCCAAAAAGACCGTAACTTAACCACATAAAAACTAGAACAAGCAGCCCACCAATTAGTGCCGCTAATTTTCCAGCATTAATACTATCGCGTCCCAACTCTGGGCCAATAGTTCTTAATTCCAATACCTCGATCTCTGCAGGCAGTGCTCCACTCCTCAACAAAATGGCAAGCCTATTACTCTCTTCTACTGAGAAATTTCCAGTTATGATACCTGAACCTCCAGGTATATGACTACGAATAGTCGGAGCTGAGATAACCACTTCGTCTAAAACGATAGCAAAGGGTGAGCCGATATTTTCTTTGGTATAATTCCCAAATTTAAGTGCAGCTGAGGGATTAAAATTAAAAGACACTGCTGGCAAACCATTTTCATCAAAAGATGGCTGTGCATTGGTCAGGTTTTCTCCAGAAACGACAGGTCTTTTCTTAAGCAGAAAAAATAAGTCTTCATTTTGCTCAGAACCAACTACTATTTCATCTATCTTTGCCGGAACGTTTGAGCTCGTATCCATCGATACAACCTCATTGAAGGTCAACTTTGCTGTTTTTCCAAGAAGAGCTATTAGCTCTTCACTTGAACCTAACCCGGGTACTTGTACCAAGACTCTTTTTCTACCTTGCTTTTGGATAGTTGGCTCTCTTGTACCAGTTTCATCTACCCTTCTTCTTATAATCTCCAGTGATTGATCGATAACTTGCTTTTCAAGTGCTGTTATTTGCTCATTAGAAAACTTAATAATTATCGTATTGTCAACCGAACTTATTTCTAGTACATCTCTGGTCACGGATCCTGACCACCTTGAAGAAAATAATGTAGTTGATGAATTAAATTCCTCTATTTCTTGAATGGCAAAACTAATACCTTCTTGGTTTCCGATTTCAATTTTGAGTTGATCTGATGGGCTATCTATTCTCCGTATGGATCCTAGCTCTTTTCGTTTTTTCACTAAAGACCTTCTTATATCGGACCATAGGAAGTCAAATTTTTCTTTTATAACGTCATCTGTTTTTACTTCTAAAAGCATATAAACGCCGCCCCTGAGGTCTAAACCAAGCTTTACGAGAGTTGATGGCATAAAATCAGGCCATGCAGATGTCTGAGTAACATCATTTAATTTTCTATCAACTGTACTATAGAAAAAATTAGGTGACGCGAACAAAATTGCAGATAAGCAAACAATTAAAATTAAAAATATCCTGAAAAAACTGAGTTGTGGCATTTACTTTTTAGCAGGCTCAGTTTTGCTTAGCACATTTACTATAGTAGATCTTATAACGGAAACTTTTACCTCCTTTGCCAGTTCTACCTCGATTTCTTCACCCTCTTTCACCTTGGTAATTTTACCGATAATACCACCCTGTGTTAGAACCTGGTCCCCTCTTCGAAGATTATCGACCATGTTTTTGTGTTCCTTTATTTTTTTCTGCTGAGGTCTGATCAACAAAAAGTACATAATTACAAATATCAGTATTATAGGAATAAAACTTTCTAATCCGTTCATAATTTCTCTCCTAGCATTTCTTACTTTCTAACGGTTAATAACAAATAATCAATGGCAAACTGTTTTTACGCTGCCGTTCATAATGGCAATAAACTAGATGGTCACCTACCATTATTGAAAATGTTCGGTATCGATCAAGCTTTTTGCTTTTGATTACCTCATTTGCCCGAATTATTTTTTCTTTAATCTGTCGTTTAACTAGACCATTGTAAGTCTGCTCATTTGCGAAACTTACGCAGACAGAGGTAATAAATGCTAAACATATGCAGATAAATTTTGACATCAATACTATTTATTACATGTCGAAGTGTAAAACAACTGCTCTTTGTCTATATTCTGCCAAAGCGCTACCTCTCTCAGATCAGATCCTCTACTGATATTTAGTAGAACTCCGGACGGCGAAGAAAACAAATAAAAGTCGGGATGAGAATAAATTAATTCGAAGAATTTTGTGCCTAAGTCACCTCCCAAAATAGATAAGGAGGAATTATTGATTTTTATAGAAAAATTATTCTGTAAAGTCTTGTCACTCTTTACATCTTTCCATGGTGCACAATAAAAGACAAAGTCTGAAGAATATGAACATAGAGGCCATAAAATTTGTGCTGTTAATAAAGCAAGTGCGGATATTCTTTTTAAGGTCAAAGCGTTTAGTCACTTAAGAGTATTATTTTTATTTTTAGTAGTAGCAAATAAATGAATATTAATATAGGTCTATTGTAATTTAAACTCAGAGATTGGGAGTAATATTTTGGAGAAAAGTTTAACCAACAAGTCAATCATTGAGATTATAAGTGCTCACAATGGAACGAGTCTCTTTAACGAGGAAGGAGTTGCAGTAGAGTATGAATTATTGGCGAAAAACATTGAAAAAATTGGAAAACAACTTTCATCAATAGATGTAAAAAATAATAAAATTTGTGCACTGGTACTACCCAATGGGATTAATATGGCCATAAGTTTTTTAGCTCTCGCTAATTATGTAACAGTTTCTCCACTCAACCCTAGTTACACCAGGCAGGAGTTTTTATTTTTCTTGGAAGACCTAGATTGTGATTTCATAATTGCTGATGATAGTGCTTCAAATGCTCTTATAGAGGCAGCAAAGGTTCTCAAAATAAAAATATTCTACCTTGATAGTTATTCTCCAGAAAATGAACTTTTAATAAAATCGGTGCCAACCTCCTCTGTAAGTTTACCCGATCAAAATAAAACCGATGATATCTGTTTAATATTGCATACTTCAGGTACAACATCTCGACCTAAACAGGTTCAACTATCTTGTATGAACATTATATCATCAGCATTAAATATTGCTGACGTGCTTAAGCTAGAGAAGAAAGACAAAGGCATGAACATAATGCCACTATTCCATATTCATGGCTTAATCGCCTCTTTACTGTCATCAATTGTTACAGGCTCAAGTTTAGTATGCACTAGTGGCTTTAATGCGTTGACTTTCTACGGTAGCTTAAGAAACTTTAAACCCACGTGGATTACAGCCGTGCCGACCATGTATCAAGCTATCTTATCAAGAGCCTCAAGAAATAAAGAAATAATTCGATCGTCAAATTTGAGGTTGCTTAGGTCATCTTCTGCTGCAATGCCAGTAGCTACAATTGAGACTCTGGAAAATGTTTTTCAGTGTCCAGTTATTGAAGCTTATGGAATGACAGAGGCTTCTCATCAGATGGCTTCAAATTTTTTGGACGGCATTCGAAAAGCTGGGTCTGTTGGTAAATCTGCCGGACCGGAGATAGCTCTTTTTAAAGATAATAAACTAATAAATGTTTCCAATACTATCGGTGAAATAGTTATTAGGGGAACAAACGTAACCAATGGATATAAAAATAATGACAAAGCGAATAAAGAAAACTTTTTTAATGGATGGTTTAGAACGGGGGATCTAGGAAAGTTCGATGAAGATGGCTTTTTATTTATTTCTGGTAGAATCAAAGAAATTATAAATAAAGGGGGTGAAAAAATATCACCTCAAGAGGTTGACGAAGCTCTTATGAAGCATGAAGCTGTTTTTCAAGCTGTATGTTTTTCAGTAAAGCATGAAAAATTGGGCGAAGATATCGCTGCTGCGGTAGTATTAAAAGAAGGTACAACCATCGATGATAAGGAGTTAAAGGACCACCTTACCAAATCAATAACAACTTTTAAAATTCCTAGACAGATCTTAATTCTTGATGAAATCCCAAAAGGAAATACAGGAAAGATACAAAGAATTGGTCTTGCTAAAAAATTAGGACTGGAAATATGAAAATTTGTATTTTTGGAGGTGGGTCAATTGGAGGTCTTTTAGCGGTAAATTTAGACAGGATTGGAATTAAAGTTAGCGTTATTGCAAGAGGGCAGCACTTAGAAGTTATGAAAAAAAATGGGCTTACTCTAATTAATTCTTTAGGGGAAGAAACGAATAGTACTGTTAATTGCACCGATGATCCAAATTCATTAGGAATCCAGGACTACCTCTTCATAACAATTAAATCACCTGCTCTTTTGCCAAGCCTTGAAAATTTAAAACCTCTTGTTGGGAAAAATACGACAATAATTACTTGTATGAATGGAATTCCTCACTGGTATTTTCATAAATTAGATAACAAATATGCAAATTATAAAATAAAGTGCTTAGATTCAGATCTACTTATCGATTCAATTTTACCTCCAGACAATATTGTGGGGTCCGTTGTCTATCCTGCTTGTGAGATAGTAAAACCAGGAACAATTAAGCACATTGCTGGTAATAGGTTTAGTCTAGGTGAACCCGACGGAAGTGAAAGTAATCGATTGAAATTCATCTCTGAAATATTAAAAAAAGCGGGGTTCCGAGCACCAATTCAAAAAAATATTCGCGATGAAATATGGTTAAAGTTAATAGGAAATCTCAGTTTCAATCCAATATCTGCACTCACTGGAGCCACTTTGGAACAAATTTGTAACGACCAAGGCACTGAAGCAATTGTAAAAGAAATGATGATTGAAGCAAAAACAATTGCCGAAAAACTGGGGGCAAAGATTAACATGTCTATTGAAAAGAGGATTGATGGGGCAAGGAAGGTGGGCGCTCACAAAACTTCCATGCTTCAAGATATAGAAGCTGGAAAACCAATCGAGATAGACTCAATTATTGTCGCAGTAAGAGAATTAGGCGAGTTAACAAACTCACCTACCCCCAATATAAACACGATACTGAACCTTACAATTCAAAAAGCTAAGCTAATTGGTTGTTTATGAGCTAATCAAAGCTTTACTTCACACAATATTATGATACCACATAAAAAGTTTAAAAAAAGAACTGTTGCAAATGAATAAGGCAGGCCCAACTAATATTACTTTATCTGCAATAGCTGGAATATATATTTTAGCACAAGTAATTATTGTTCCGGCTTTGCCAGATTTGGGAATAATTTTTTCAAGTGATTACAGAACTATCCAACTCAGTGTCTCTGCGTTTTCAATAGGAGCTGCTATAGTCAATATAATTGCCGGTCCATTATCAGATCGTTTTGGAAGGCGACCCATTGCTATCGGTTTTTTTATTTTATTTATCCTATCCTCTTTAGGATCCTATTTTTCTGATAATATATACGTATTTCTTTTTTGCAGATTTCTCCAGGCCTCCTCCGCTGCTGGAATGGTGCTTGCCAGAGTTATTGTAGGCGACATTTATTCAGGCAATAAAGCGACCGTCATGTTTGGATATATTTCAACTATTATGGCCATAGGTCCTCTAATAGGACCTTTATTAGGGGGGTTGATCTCCGATTATTTTGGCTCAATGCAAATCTTTAATTTTCTTACAATTCTAGGCTTGCTCCTTTTTGGTCTCATTATTTATGACCTAAATGAGACCAATCTGAATAAATCTACAGACATTTTAAGTCAAATTAAATCCTATCCGTTACTACTTTTATCAATGAACTTTTGGCCTCCAACTTTGGTGTCTGCCTTTAGTTTTTCAATATTTGGCCTATTTTTTGTTGGAGCTCCATTTGTTGCAGTTAAAGTTTATGGTCTATCTCCATCACAAATTGGACTGCTCTTGGGTTTTATACCTTTAGGATTTGTACCTGGAAACATCATCGTTGGAAAACTAGTAGACCGATTCTCTACAAGGCTCTTATTAATTTTTGGATCAATCTTACTCATTAGTGGGCCATTGATTGCATTTTTAACTACTACCCTATATACGCATCCTTTGGCGTTTTTCTTTCCAATGTTAATAATGGGCTTCGGAACGGGGATAATATGGCCTGTCGCTAATACAGCCATTATTCAAGCAGTGCCCAGCTTAGCAGGAAGTGCTTCTGGCATAAGTTCAGCATTAATGGTCATTATTTCAGCACTCTCAAGTGGTTTTTTGGGCTGGAATATTGAAAATATTGATCCCATTATGGGATTAGTGGGCATGCTGATATTGGCAGGAGTTGCAACGATTATATCATCACTTTTCATAAAAAGTGATCAACCGGACAATTAATTTTCGTTCAAAGTTTTTTCAAGTTCACGCGGCATATATTTTTCATCATGTTTGGCTAATACTTGGGACGCTATAAACACATTATCTTTGAATTGACCTCTGACTATCACTCCTCGTCCTTCTGCAAAAAGATCAGGTAGTACGCCAACAAATCTAACTTCAACTTCATTGTTGCCATCAGTGATTACAAATGAGTTATTGACACCTGTATTTTCAACACTCCCTCGCAACACAAGACCACCAACGCGTAAACGGATTGAAGCGTCTTTTACTTCAAGTAACTGGGTGGGTGATTTATAAAATTCAATGCCAGATCGGAAAGCAACTAACAATATGATCGTCGTGACTAATAATACAGTAATTCCGCACGAAATAAATATTATTCGCATTCTTTTTTTATTAGAATTACTCATTTTAAGGAAAAATAGGGCTTTCTAATAAGCCGGATGTCTCATCAAAGTCAAACATTATATTGGCATTTTGAATAGCTTGACCTGCTGAACCTTTAATCAAATTATCTAGAACTGAAATCACAACACTTCTATCCTTATTGTGATCGGAAACAACACCAATATGACAAAAGTTTGAGCCTCTTACATGTTGAGTCGCTGGAATTTCTTCAATTGGCAGAACAATTATAAAAGGTGCATTTTTATAAAAATTTTTCAGCGTCTTATGAACTATGGGCGCTGGTGACGCTAGAGGTATAGATACTAGAACCCCTCTATTTTGAGGTAATAAATGTGGAATAAATGTTATACCAATCTTATTATCCGTAGCTTTTTTAAACTCTTGCTCCAATTCAGCGATATGCCTATGTTTACCAATATTATATGGCTTTATTCCCTCAGAGACTTCCGCATGAATAATATTTTGCTTTGCATCTCGTCCTGCACCAGACACTCCCGCTCCTATATTAATCGTTAATTCATCACTATTGATAACGCCCTCACTCAAAAGTGGTAGCACAGGATACAATGTTGCGGCGGAATTACACCCAGTGCAAGCAATTAAAGACCCATTCTTTATTTTTTCTTTGTATATCTCTGTTAAGCCATAAACTGCCTTCTCCTGTAAAGAATGCGCAATATGTTTTGATCCATACCATCGTTCATATTCCTCAATCCGTTCCAATCTAAAATCTGCTGATAGATCAATAATTTTTTTCCCTTTAGGAATTTTTACAATTATCTCCTGGCTTGTTGAGTGCGGTAAAGCACAAAAAATAAGATCCACATTTTCAAAATTCATTTGCTCAAAGCTTATAAAGTCCGGTAACTTTAGATGCCTAAGGTGAGGGAATATATCTTGGATTTTTTTTCCAGCGTTCCTATTAGCTACAACCTGATTCAACTCAAAATAACAGTGTTTTGAAATAAGCCGAATAAGTTCCGCACCGGTATAACCACTGCCGCCAATAATGGAGACTGATACGGTATTTTTTTTTTTATTCAACATGGCCTAAAATTATCCTAAAAACAAACCATTTTCAAATGTTTGGTTGGGATCATTTGAAAGCGCATACGACTGAAACCTAAGATACTCCATCATCCCATCAAGATCTTTAGAATATTTTTGCAAATATTTCGAATCTATCTTTTTTCCGATGGCAATATCTACTTTTCTATCAACTTTTCTACCAAACTCTCTTATTAAAAGAGCCATTCTTAGATTATAACTCAAGTGACTCGCGATCTGAAACAACCTACTATTACTGCCTCCAAAAAAAATTGGCACAACAGTGGCATCAGATTTCAAGATAAGTTTCGATGTGAATCTTTTCCAGAACGGATCAAGAGGGCGACTAAAAAGCTTCGCTGAAGTTGCGACAGTGCCACCAGGGAAAATTCCAACAATACCACCTGATTGTAAAAAACAAATTGCTTTATTCCTTGTATTTATATTCTGGATATTACCCTCTCTATTTTCTTCAAAGCTTATAGGTAGAATTACATCGTCTAGGTCTTTCGCTTTCCTAAAAACTCTATTAGCAATTATTTTGAAATCTTTTCTAGTCTTGGATAAAATATACCCAAGGAGCAACCCATCCAAAATTCCAAATGGATGATTGGAAACGATTACCACAGGTCCTTTTTTAGGTATATCATCCAAAGACCCCTCAACTATATTCATTTCTATGTTGTATCTCTCAACTATAACCTCCCAAAAGTTGCGACCTTTCGCAACTTCTTTATCATAATCCTTAGCTCTTTTTATTAAGCCTATCCTTCCAGTAATATTTTCTATGGACCGAATAAATAGTTCGCCCATTAAACCATTAGCGGAGGTGGCGTAGGATATATCTCGAGCAACATCGTTTTTCATAGATAAACCAATAATTGTATTTCGTATTTTGTAAATAAATAAAGAGAATACGGTTACATTAAATCTCAATTTTATTTTTAATAAAAAGTAAATTACAATAGTAGTATGAATTTTAAATGAAGGAACTAATCATGCAACTTAAAGATAAAACCGCAATTATAACAGGTGGAGGCTCTGGTTTTGGAGCGTCAATGGCTGAGTTGTTTGCAAAAAATGGAGCAAAAGTCATAGTTGCGGATTTAAATTTTGATGGCGCTTGCAGGATATCTGAAAAAATTAAAGGCTATGCTGTAGAAGTAGATGTATCAAATGCCAAAAGCGTTGAACAAATGAAAATAGATGTTTTCAAAAAGTACGAAAGAGTTGATATCGTTGTCAATAATGCGGGCACTACTCATCTGCCTGCACCTATGGAAACTATAGAGGAGGATGAGTTCGATAGAGTGTTTAATGTAAACTGTAAATCAGTCTATCTCACTGCAAAGCATTTCGTGCCACATTTTAAAGAAAACAAGAGCGGTGTAATATTAAATGTAGCGAGTACTGCAGGTGTATCTCCCAGACCAAATCTAAATTGGTATAACTCGTCAAAAGGGTGGATGATTCTTGCATCGAAAACTATGGCAGTTGAGCTTGCTCCATTTGGAATAAGAGTGAATGTTATAAACCCAGTTGCAGGAGAGACCCCACTGCTAAAATCTTTTTTGGGAGAAGATACCCCCGAGATGAGAGCAAAATTTCTTTCTACTATTCCGTTGGGTCGCTTTTCTATGCCTGAAGATATTGCCTCTGCAGCTCTTTTTTTATGTTCAGATTCAGCAAGTATGATTACTGGCGCCAATTTAGAGGTTGACGGTGGGAGAACAATATAAATAGATCCAAATGACAAAGCTTTTCAATGGTCCCAAAAATTCTATTACAGATATTGATGGTTTCCTCGTCGGGAACGCTCATGATGATAACATTAAGTCCGGAGTAACTGTCTTAACGAGGTCAACTTCATTTAGAGCGAGCGTAAGTATTTTGGGAGGAGCGCCAGGCACAAAGGAAACAGATTTGTTATCGCCAGACAAAATTGTGGAAAATATTGATGGAATTGTCCTTGCTGGTGGATCTGCATTCGGGTTAGATGCCTCAAGTGGAGTTATGGATTGCCTTAGAATACAAAACCGTGGTTTTGATACTGGAGCGATTAAAGTGCCCATAGTTCCAAGTGCAATTCTTTTTGATCTCAAAAATGGGGGTTTAAAAGACTGGAAAATAAATCCCTATCGCGATCTTGGTCGAAAAGCTTTTTTAAACATTTCTGATTATTTTGAGGTCGGCTCTGTAGGCGCTGGTTGCGGAGCAACCACAAGTGTTGTTAAAGGCGGTTTAGGAACTAATTCCATTTTTTACGGTGATAGAATAAAAGTTGCCGCTATTATAGCGGTTAATTCAGTTGGGTCTCCCTTTTTTCCTGGAACGAACATTCTTTATTCAGATTTCTATAGTGGGAAAAAGGAGAATATGGAAAGACCCCCTATGACTGCCTTAATAAACTCTACTAAGCTGCTTACAGGCGAGGCAACAACGTTAGGTATAGTTTGCACGAATTTAAATTTTAATAAAAATGATCTTAACCGAATAGCGATATCTGCTCACTCAGGAATAGCTAGAGCAATTGAACCTAGCCATACTCCTTTTGATGGAGATATAATTTTTTCCGCGACATCAGGAACAGAACCTATTGTTAATAATGATAAAGATCTTATGCTAGTATGTCAGCTCAGCGCTTTGTGCGTTACTCAAGCAGTGGGCAGCGCGATTAAAGCTGCAAGAAAAAAAAAGGGTGACCAACTTGCTTGTTGGGTTGATCTAAAAACTTAGGTCAAAAAAGATTGGTAATAAAGGGATGAGAATTAAAGAAGTTTCTTTTGTTTTGGCTTGTATTTTAATAATACTTGCAGGTTGTTTTTTTCTATTTCCACAAGTTTTTAGAGAATTCCGCGACAAAGAAGTTATTAGGGTAAGAGTTACTTTGGAAAACAAGTGCACAATAACTGATGATGCATTTGTGGTACTGGACGAAAGCACAAAAATAAAAACACCATTTTATGGTAAAATTGCGATTTTGCGCACTGAAAAAAACGCTCCTCTTAGGCTGTGGATGTCTCCCAATTTTCCTCAATTTAGATATGATGGAGAAATACAAAGAGCAGAAGAAGAAATGGTTATGATTTCAGACTGCAATCGCAACCCAAGAATGGACAGTATTATGAAATCAATGAGAGACGCTTTTTCGTCCCCGAAGAACAACGATAATGAATGAGACAAATTTGGCTAGCAAATTTTTTCTAATACATCTTTAAAATTCGAAATAGTTCTATCGGGGTTTTTAAGCTTATCTAAACCAAAGAGACCTAATCTGAAAGTCTTGAAATCGCTTCCCTCACCACACTCTAAAGGTACACCTGCAGCTATTTGCATCCCATTTTCTGCAAATA